>DAORNX010000075.1:425-8228 GCA_035441225.1 Caulobacter sp. | reverse complement strand
CGAGCAGGTGGCGGGCCAGACGCGCGGCGGCGGGGCTCAGCAGCTTGACGCCGATCTGCGGAATGACGTCGCGCGCCACGGCCGGCGACGTCCCGCGCCACAGGTCCGCCGGCAGGCCGCTGTCACGGTCACCGAGCGAGAAATAGTCGGGCGCCGCAAGTTGCGTGACCTCGACCTGGGCGCCGGCGGGCGCGGCGAGGAGGGCAAGGGCGGCGGCGAGAACAAGCGGGCGCATGGCCCACCTTAACACCTCCGTCTTGCGGTGAGGGAGATGCGATCGGCCGACGGACGGCGTCGCGCCCGCGCCCGGCCTCCTTCGCTCATCCCGCTTCCCCGGCCGTGAAAGGGGTTCAATGCTTGGCTCGACCGCCCCCACTCGTGTAAGCCAAGCACGGCCATGACCGCCGACCCCCGCCTTCGCCGCAAGACCATCGCCCTCGTCGGACTCATGGGCGTGGGCAAGAGCAGTGTCGGCCGTCGGCTGGCCGCCGTGCTCGACCTGCCGTTCCGTGACGCCGACGCCGAGGTCGAGGCCGCCGCCGGACGGACCATCTCCGAGATTTTCGAGACCTTCGGCGAGGCCGCCTTCCGCGACGGCGAGCGTCGGGTGATCGCCCGGCTGATGGACGAGGGCCCGCATGTGCTGGCCACCGGGGGCGGGGCCTTCATCAACGACGAGACCCGGGCCCTGATCAAGCAGCGGGCCGTCTCGGTCTGGCTCAAGGCCGACCTGGCCCTGCTGGCCCGCCGCATCGGCCGCAAGGACACCCGCCCGCTGGTCCGCGGCAAGGACCCGCTGGAGGTGCTGACCGCCCTGTCGGTCGTGCGCGACCCGATCTACGCCCAGGCCGACATCACAGTCGAGACCGGCGACACGCCCCACCATGAAGCGGTCGAAGCCGTCCTGCGCGCCCTGACCGCCCACCTTGCCGGAGCCGAGCCGTGATCCGCAGCATCCCCGTGGCCCTCGGCGGCCGGTCCTACGAGGTGCTGGTCGGCCCGGGCCTGATCGACCGCGCCGGCGAGCACATCGCCCCGCTGCTGAAGACCCGGCGCACGGCCATCGTCACCGACAGCAACGTCGGCGAGCACCATGGCGAGCGGCTGTCGGTCTCGCTGGAACGGGCCGGGGTGGCGGTCGACATGATCACCGTGCCGGCCGGTGAGGAGAGCAAGAGCTTCGCGGGCCTGGCCGAGCTCAGCGACCGGCTGCTCGAGCTGCGGCTCGACCGCGGCGACCTGATCGTCGCCTTCGGCGGCGGGGTGGTCGGCGACCTGGCCGGCTTCGCGGCGGCCATCTACAAGCGCGGCATCGACTTCATCCAGGTCCCGACCAGCCTGCTGGCCCAGGTCGACAGCTCGGTCGGCGGCAAGACCGCCATCGACACCCCGCGCGGCAAGAACCTGATCGGCGCCTTCCATCAGCCCCGGCTGGTGCTGGCCGACCTGGACGTGCTCTGCACCCTGCCGGCCCGCGAAATGGCCTGCGGCTACGCCGAGGTGATCAAGTACGGCCTGCTCGGCGACGCCGGCTTCTTCGCTTGGCTTGAACAGCACGGCCGGGCCGTGCTCGACCGCGACACCGACGCCCTGGCCCACGCCGTCGGCCTGTCGGTCGAAATGAAGGCGGAGATCGTCGCCGAGGACGAGACCGAACAGGGTCGCCGCGCCCTGCTCAACCTCGGCCACACCTTCGGCCACGCCCTGGAGGCCGAGACCGGCTACGGCGAGACCCTCAAGCACGGCGAGGCGGTCGGGGCCGGCTGCGGCCTGGCCTTCCGCTTCTCGGCCTTTCTCGGCCAGTGCGATCCGGCCGAGGCGGCGCGGGTCGAGCGCGCCCTGGCCACCGCCGGCCTGCCCGCCGGCATGGCCGACGTCCCGGGCCAGCCGTTCGACGCCGACCGCCTGATCCATCACATGGGCCAAGACAAGAAGGCCCAGGGCGGCGCCCTGACCTTCATCCTCGCCCGCCGGATCGGCGAGGCCTTCACGGCGAAGGGCGTCGATCCCGACACCCTGCGCCGCTTCCTGATCGAACAAGGAGCCACGTCGTGAGCATCTGGGCCTTGCTGCTGGGCCTCGCGCCATCCCTGCTGATCCTGCTGGGCATCGGCGCGCTGATCTCGGCGGCCGAAACCTCAATGACCGCCGCCAGCCGCGGCCGCATGCACCAGCTCGAGCGCGACGGCGACCGGGCCGCGGCCCGCGTCAACGGCATGATGGGCGATCAGGAGAACATGATCGGGGCCATCCTGCTCAGCAACAACGTGGTCAACATCGGCGCCTCGGCCCTGACCACCAGCGTGCTGGCGGCGGCCTTTCCCGGGGCCATAGGGGTGCTGGCCTCGACCGTGATCATGACCGTGCTGGTGGTGGTGTTCGGCGAGATCCTGCCCAAGACCCTGGCCATCACCCGGCCCGAGGTGGTCGCCCGTTTCCTGTCGCTGCCGACCTTCTGGCTGGTCAGGATTTTCGGCCCGCTGGCCCGGGCGGCGCAATGGATCGTGCGCCAGACCCTGCGGCCGTTCGGCATCAACCTGTCGATGGAGACCGACGTGCTGGCGGCCCACGAGGAGATCCGCGGCGCGGTCGAGTACCACCACTCCGAGGGCGTGGTCGAAAGCCGTGACCGGCGCATGCTCGGCGGCGTGCTCGACCTGTCGGAGATGGACGTCTCGGAGGTCATGGTCCACCGCAAGTCGGTCGAGATGCTCGACTGCGCCCTGCCGGCCCGCGAACTGGTGCGCCAGGCCCTCGACTGCAACCACAGCCGCCTGCCGCTGTGGCGCGACGACCCCGACAACATCGTCGGCGTGCTGCACGTGCGCGACCTGGTCAAGGTCATGGCCCAGACCGACGTCAACCTCGACGCCCTCGACGTCATGGCCCTGTCGCGCAAGCCCTGGTTCACTCCCGAGACGACCAAACTCAAGGACCAGCTCAACGCCTTCCTCAAGAAGCGCAACCACTTCGCCCTGGTGGTCGATGAGTACGGCGGCCTGCAGGGGGTGGTGTCGCTGGAGGACATCCTCGAGGAGATCGTCGGCGAGATCGACGACGAGCACGACGCCACGGTCGAGGGCCTGCGCGTCCAGCCCGACGGCTGGGTCGAGACGGCCGGCACCGTCACCGTGCGCGATCTCAACCGCGCGCTCGACTGGGACCTGCCGGACGACCAGGCGGTGACCATCGCCGGCCTGTTGATCCAGGAAGCCCAGGCCATTCCCGAGGAGGGCGAGACCTTCACCTTCTTCCATCACCGCTTCGAGGTCGCCCGCCGGCGTCGCAACCAGATCACCGAGCTGCGCATCAGCCCGCGGATGGACAGCGAGGGCGGCTGGATCGACTCCGGCTGACCGCGCGGGGGCCGACGGCGCGGGAACGGTCCGCCGGCCCGCGCGTTACAGGCCCACGCGCCGGGCGCGTGGGGTTTCGGCCGGTTCGCCGACGGAGGGGCTTTAAGTGACCGACTTGGCGCTGGACGGAAGGCGGATCCTCGTGGTCGAGGACGAGATGCTCGTGTCGATGCTGCTTGAGGACATGCTGGCCGATTTCGGCTGCCGCGTGGTCGGTCCGGCGCCGACCATCGCCGAGGCCATGCCGCTGGCGTCGGGGGCGGAGATCGACGCCGCCGTGCTCGACCTGAACCTCGGCGGCGACCCGATCTTTCCGGTGGCCGACGCGCTGAAGGCCCGCGGCGTGCCGTTCGTGTTCGCCAGCGGCTACGGCTCGGGCGGCCTCAGCGAGGCCCATCGTGGCGCCCCGATGCTGCAGAAGCCGTTCCGCCAGGCCGACCTGGAGCGGGCCCTGAGGGGGCTGGGACTGTAGGTCACCGAATTCCCTGTCACCGAATTTTCCGAGGGCGCGTCAGCCTTCCCCGGGCGCCAGCGCCTTCAGCGACAGGGCATGCACGGGCCCGGCCAACAGCTCCGACAGGACTCCGTAGACCTGCCGCTGGCGGGCCACCTTGCCGAGGCCGGCGAACGCCTGGGCCTCTATCAGGACGTTGAAATGGCTCTCGCCGCCGGGCCGCGCGCCGGCGTGTCCGGCGTGGCGGGCGGAGTCGTCAACCACCTCCAGCCGTGTCGGCGAGAACGCGTCGGTCAGTTTTATGCGGATGGAGTCCGATATGGAGGGCATTTTCCGAAGGTCAATTCTTGAATGAGAAAGGTTGGGGGCCATACTTCGGCCCATGGCGAACGCCTTTCAATACCGTCCCAAATTCGTCGACATCCGTGTCCGCCCGCCCAAGCCCGGCGAAGCGGAGGCGGAAGCCGACGTCAACGCCCTCAAGCCGGGCGAGCGGCGCTGCGACCACAGCGACTGCCTGAACGTGGCCACGGCCCGCGCGCCGAAGTCGCGCGACATGCCGGGGCAGTTCTATCACTTCTGCCAGTCGCACGCGGCCGAGTACAACAAGCAGTGGAACTTCTTCGCCGGCATGACCGACGAGGCGATCACCCGCGCCCAGGCCGAGCGCGCCACGGGCGAGCGTCCGACCTGGAGCTTCAAGGCCTCCAACCGCTCGCGCGAGGCGGCCGCCCAGGCCAAGGGGCCGATGGGCTGGAACGACCCGTTCAGTCTGTTCGGCTTCGGCCGGGCCGACCGTTCGGGCGTCGACGCGCCGGCCACCCGGGCCGATGGTCGCACCCTGGGCAAGCTGGAACGCAACGCCCTGGCTGACCTCGACCTGCCCGACACAGCCGAGAAGGCCCTGATCCGCACGCGCTACACCGAGCTGGTCAAGAAGTGCCATCCCGACTCCAACGGTGGTGACCGCAGCGCCGAGCACAAGCTGCAACGCGTGCTGAAGGCCTGGAAGACGCTGAAGAAGGCCGGGCTGGCCTGAACCCGCGCACCCCGGCTCCTGGCGGGCCCGGGCCGGCCACGCGCCCGGCCGTCGCCCGCCGATCACGCCGTCTGCACCGTTTTTTCCTCGAACGAATGTTTGCTGAACGCTGATAAGGCGCTAATCGGTCAAACCATCATGGCTGACCAAACCGACACCACCCCCGACCCGTTGCTGAGTCTCGTTCCGGACAAGCAGGTTTCCATCCGCGACGTGTTCGGCGTCGACTCCGACATGATGGTGCCGGCGTTCAGCCAGCGCGACCCCCATGTGCCGGATCTCGACGAGGCCTACCGCTTCGACCCGCAGACCACCCTGGCGATCGTCGCGGGCCTGGCCTTCGACCGGCGGGTGATGATCCAGGGCTACCACGGCACGGGCAAGTCGACGCACATCGAGCAGGTCTGCGCCCGGCTCAACTGGCCGATGGTGCGGGTCAACCTCGACAGCCACGTCAGCCGCATCGACCTGGTCGGCAAGGACGCCATCGTCCTGAAGGACGGCAAGCAGATCACCGAATTCCGCGAAGGCATCCTGCCCTGGTGCCTGCAGCGCCCGATGGCGCTGGTGTTCGACGAGTACGACGCCGGCCGTCCGGACGTGATGTTCGTGATCCAGCGGGTGCTGGAAGCCGGCGGCAAGCTGACGCTGCTCGACCAGAACCGCGTGATCCGCGCCAACCCGTATTTCCGGCTGTTCTCGACGACCAACACCATCGGCCTGGGCGACACCACCGGCCTCTATCACGGCACCCAGCAGATCAATCAGGGCCAGATGGACCGCTGGTCGATCGTCACGACCCTCAACTACCTCGAGCACGACGCCGAGGCCGAGATCGTGCTGGCCAAGAACCCCAAATACGCCACCCCGGAAGGCCGCCGCACCCTGGCCGCCATGGTCCGCGTCGCCGACATGACCCGCAACGCCTTCATGAACGGCGACATCTCCACGGTCATGAGCCCGCGCACGGTGATCACCTGGGCCCAGAACGCCGAGATCTTCGGCGGCGACCTGGCCCTGGCGTTCCGGATGACCTTCCTGAACAAGTGCGACGAACTCGAACGCCCGACCGTGGCGGAGTTCTACCAGCGCGCGTTCGGCGAGGATCTGCCGGAGAGCGCGGCGCGGGTGAAGGTGGCTTAGGGGGCGGCGTCTTCCCAAGGCCGGTCAACCAGCGCGATCTGACGGAACCCGGCGGCCCGCAGAATTGAGATCAGGTCGAACACGGCTCCGTATGGGGCTCCGTCATCAACCGTCATGTTGACGCGCTCGCATTGGCCGCCGCTCACCGGACCTAAGGCCGGCACAACACGCGACTTCTGGATGGATTGTCCCTTGGGGGCCAGCGATCCATCCGCCCCAACCCTGATAATTCTCGTGGGGACACAGGGCACTCCGCTGAATCCGGGCGCGATGTCGAGATCGACCGGTGGAGCGGATGTCGATGCTAGCGCCAATGCACCGATCAGTCCCACCAACATGGAAGTCGCTCCCTTTCTGATCGGGCCACGCACCGCCCGATTGTCAGGGCTGCAAGCGCCCACACCCCGCCCTTCATCTCATGGCGAGATCATCGCCGGGCGTTCCGGGTTGCTCAAGGGCGCTTCGCGTCTCGGCGCGATGGCCGGAGGCCACCCTTGACCAACCCGGCACGTCCGGCACGCTGGCCTGCATGAGTTGAATGGATTTCCCTCTCTCAATGAGAGCCCCAACCACCCCTTCCGCTCATCCCGGCGAAGGCCGGGACCCAGGTTTTTTCAGAGCTTCGGCTCACGGCTCAAGCCAGTTGGCAAACCGAAAAAGGTGAGCCGCTGCTTCAAAAACACCTGGGTCCCGGCCTTCGCCGGGATGGAATCCGCCTTGCCCCCTTCGCCTCCCCTGCTAGAAGCCGCCCAACGTCCCCAGCGCGAAGAGTCGTCGACATGAAGCTGCTAGCCGGCAACTCGAACCGCACGCTCGCGACCCATATCGCCGAATACCTCGACATCCCGCTGACCCGCGCCCAGGTGCGGCGGTTCGCCGACAACGAGGTGTTCGTGACGATCGACGAGAACGTCCGCGGCGAGGACGTGTTCGTGATCCAGTCGACCAGCTTCCCGGCCAACGACAACCTGATGGAGCTGCTGATCTGCATCGACGCCCTCAAGCGGGCCTCGGGACGGCGGATCACGGCGGTGATGCCCTACTTCGGCTACGCCCGGCAGGACCGCAAGACCGGCGGCCGCACGCCGATCTCGGCCAAGCTGGTGGCCAACCTGATCACCCGCGCCGGAGCCGACCGGGTGCTGACGATGGATCTGCACGCCGGCCAGATCCAGGGCTTCTTCGACATCCCGACCGACAACCTGCTGCCCGTGCCGCTGCTGGCCCAGGACATCCGCAGCCACTACGGCAAGACCCAGGACCTGCTGATCGTCTCGCCCGACGTCGGCGGCGTGGTCCGGGCCCGGGCCCTGGCCAAGCGCATCGACGCGGACCTGGCGATCGTCGACAAGCGGCGCTCGGGGCCGGGCGAGAGCGAGGTGATGAACATCATCGGCGAGGTCGCCGGCCGCCGCTGCATCCTGTTCGACGACATCGTCGATTCCGCTGGCACCCTGTGCAACGCGGCCAAGGCGCTCAGCGACGCCGGGGCGACCGAGGTCAGCGCCTACGTCACCCACGGCGTGCTGTCGGGGGCCGCAGCCGACCGCGTGGCCGCCTCGGTGCTCAAGGAACTGGTGGTCACCGACTCCATTGAACTGTCCGACCCCGTCAAGGCCTGCAAGAAGATCCGCGCCGTCTCCTGCGCGCCGCTGATGGGCGAGGCCATCCGCCGCATCGCCAACGAGGAGTCGGTGTCGAAGCTGTTCGACTAGGACCAGGGAGTAGGGAGTAGCAGGACTGCTGGCGTGCAGGCCGGGCGGCAAATCGTTTCGCACGGGAGCGGCTGAGCCGCCGATCCACTCCCCCTA
>DAORNX010000075.1:0-383 GCA_035441225.1 Caulobacter sp. | reverse complement strand
CCCTACTCCCTACTCCCTACTCCCTACTCCCTACTCCCTACCCCCTGGCCTCTCGCCCCTCCGGCGGCCCGCCATCGTAAAGGCCCCCTTAAACCCCCTGCGTCACATTCTCGCCGCTCACGCGCGTTGTATTGACTTGGTTGGGCTGTGACGGGGAAGCTGCGTTCATGACATCGATCCTACCCGCGCGTTTCGCGCCGGCGCTCGCCGCCCTCGCCCTCGCCGCCGTGCTCGCCGGCTGTGGTCCCGAACAGCCCGGCCCCTACGTGCCGCCGCCCGGCCCGCCGCCGCCGCCGCCGATCACCCTGGCGCCCAGCCTGATCCAGGAAGCCAGCGCCTGGCGCGGCTACATGGCCCGCGCCGGAGCGATCACGCCTGACTTC
>DAORNX010000074.1:0-8366 GCA_035441225.1 Caulobacter sp. | reverse complement strand
GCAGACGGGCGGCGTCGGCGGCGAAGGCGGCCAGCCAGTCGCGGGCGGGCAGGCCTGTCTGGGCCTCGACCACCAGCGCCGAGCCGACCTTGATCACCACGCGGCGGGCGCTGGTCAGCCCCGAGGAGGAACCGGTCATCAGCCGCCCTTGAGCTTGCCGATGAACCCGCGGCAGACGGCCGGGTCGCCGCTGACGGCCCAGGCCTTGACGGCGCTCTGCTTGTCGAAGGCGATGGCCAGTCGGCACTGGAACGGGTCGCCGCGCAGGCAGCGCATGGCGCCGGTGGCCGGGTCCATGCCGCAGACGGTCTCCTGTTCGATCGACAGCACCCAGAAGACCACCTCGCCGTCGCTGGCCTGGCGCACGCCTGCCGACAGGCCAAGCTTGCCGCGCAATGCGTCGCCCGGCTTGCCCTTGTAGGGCTCGAGCAGGCCATTGATCTCGGCGGTGACCGGGTCGACGGCGGCTGGCGCGGCGGCTGGCGTCGCCGGAACGGTCGGCGGCGGAGCGGGTGACGTGGCGGGGGCCTCGGCGAGCATCAGGGCGAAGGCGGACAGAATGGAGACCAGCATGATGTTCCCCTGACCTAGACCGGTGACCAGCCGGCGGGTTCGGCCGTGGCCTCGCCGGCCGCGGCGGCCGTCTCGGCGTCACGATGGCGCTTCACCGCCCGGTAGGCGGCGCGCAGCAGATCCGGCACGCCCTCTCCGGACACGCCCGAGATGATCATCGGAGGCTTGCCGGCCGCGGCCTCGAGGGCGGCCGCCTTTTCAGCCCGTTCCTCGGCGGTGATCGCGTCGACCTTGTTCAGGGCGAGTATCTCCGGCCGGTCGGCCAGGCCCTCGCCGTAGGCCTCCAGTTCGCCGCGCACGGTGCGCCAGGCGCCGACCACGTCCTCCTGGGTGGCGTCCACCAGGTGGATCAGGGCGCCGGCCCGCTCGACATGGCCGAGGAACCGGGTGCCCAGGCCGGCGCCCTCGGACGCCCCCTCGATCAGGCCCGGGATGTCGGCGATGACGAAGCGTTCTTCCGACGACAGGTCGACGATGCCGAGGTTGGGCGTCAGGGTGGTGAACGGATAGTCGGCGATCTTCGGCCGGGCCGCGCTGACGGCGGCCAGGAAGGTCGACTTGCCGGCGTTGGGCAGGCCGACCAGCCCGGCGTCGGCGATCAGCTTGAGCCGGAACCACAGCCAGCGCTCCTCCCCCGGCTGGCCGGGGTTGGCATGCTTGGGGGCCTGGTTGACCGGCCCCTTGAAGCGGTCGTTGCCCCAGCCGCCGTTGCCGCCCCTGGCCAGGAGCACGCGTTTCCCGGGGGCGTCGAGGTCGGCGACCAGCGTCTCCTTGTCTTCCTCGAGCACCTGGGTCCCGACCGGCACCTTGAGGACGATGTCCTCGCCGGCCGCGCCGTGGCGGTTGCGGCCCATGCCGTGCACGCCGGTGCCGGCCTTGAAATGCTGCTGGTAGCGGTAGTCGATGAGGGTGTTCAGCCCCTCGACGGCCTCGATCCAGACATCGCCGCCGCGCCCGCCGTCGCCCCCGTCCGGCCCGCCGTACTCGATGTATTTTTCGCGCCGGAACGAGACCGCGCCGCCGCCGCCATCGCCGGAGCGGACATAGATCTTGCACTGGTCGAGAAATTTCATCGCGCCCTTATGGGCCAAGGGCGGGGTCCAGAAAAGGGCAGGCGGCCGCGGGAACGGTCGCAAAGATGCCCGGATGGCCTCATAGGAGCGATCTGGACACCGAACGGGGGAAGGCCATGCGCGCCGGATTTCGACTGCTGACCGTGCTGATCGCCCTGACGCTGGCGCCGGCGGCCTCGATGGCGGCCCGCCCGGCCCTGTGGCCCGGCGACATGACGCTGGGCAATCCGAAGGCGAAGATCGTGGTCGTCGAGTACGCCTCGCTGAGCTGCCCGCACTGCGCCCGCTTCCACAAGGAGATCTTCCCGGCCTTCCGCAAGAAGTACATCGACACCGGCAAGGTGCAGTTCGTCTGGCGCGAGTTCGTCACCAGCCCGGCCGAGGTGGCCGTGCCCGCGACCATGCTGGCCCGCTGCGCCGGCAAGGACCGGTTCTTCCAGGTCGTCGACCGGGTGTTCGCCGCCCAGGGCGAGATGTACGAGATCGGCACCGTCAGCGGGGTCCACCGCATCCTGCGGCGTGAGGCGGCGGCGGTGGGCATCGACGGCCCCGCCTACGACGCCTGCGTCAACGACCAGGCCGGCTTCGACGCGCTCAAGGCCCGCATCGACCGGGCCAACAGCGAGGGCAAGGTCGACGGCACCCCGACCTTCGACGTCAACGGCAAGCGGGTCGTCGCGCCGCTCGGCCAGGAGATGGACCTGGCGACCCTCGAGGCGGCGATCAAGGCGGCGGGAAAGGCGAAGTAGGCCTCACGCCAGCCAGACCATCATGCGGGTCGCGACCGGTTCGCCGCGCGATCGGCTGTGCCGCAACTCGACCCGGCCGGTGTAGAGGAATCCGGCGCGGCAGAGCACCCGGCCGGACGCCGGATTGTCCCGGAAATGACCGGCGACGACCAGGCGCCTGCGCCAGTCGCGGGCGGCCCAGGTCATGGCCCCGACCAGCGCTTCGCTGGCGAAGCCGCGACCCCACCAGGGTTTGCCGATCCAGTAGCCGACCTCGATCCCGCCCTCGGGCGAGGGGTCGAACCCGAGGCCTCCGATCGGGCCCTCGTCGTCGTGCTCGATCAGAAACGACGCGTCGGTGCGTGGGTCGGCCGCCGCGCAATGGGCCAGGTAGGTCTCCGCGTCGGCCAGGCCGTAGGGAAAGGGCATGGACGAGGTCATGCGCGCGATGTCGAAGTCGTCGAGCAAGGCGGCCAGCACCGGCGCGTCGGCTGGCCGGGGCGCCCTGAGGGTCAGCCGTCTCGTCTCGATCCGTGGCGTCCTGTCGATCAGGCCCATCGGCTGGTCCTCCCGGCCCCTCTGCGGGGGCCTCGAAATGCAAAAGCGGGGAGCCCGGCGTCCGGACTCCCCGCTTGAGGAATTTCATGTCCGGATCGCCTGTGTCGGGCGATCCGGAGGAGGTCTTTCCAGATCGCCTACTCGGCGGCCTGGGCCTCGGCCGGAACGACCGTCGCATAGGTGCGGTTGTTGCGCTTGGTCACGAACTTGACCGCGCCCGATACCAGCGCGAACAGGGTGTGATCCTTGCCGATGCCGACATTCATGCCCGGCCAGAACTTGGTGCCGCGCTGACGAATGATGATGTTGCCGGCGAGGACCTTCTCGCCGCCGAACTTCTTGACGCCGAGACGGCGGCCGGCGGAGTCGCGGCCGTTGCGCGAGGAGCCGCCTGATTTCTTGTGAGCCATGGTGCTCTCCTACTCTCTGTCAGCGCCGCCGATCAGGCGTCGCTGTCCTTCTTGGCGGCCGGCTTCCTGGCAGCGGCCTTCTTGGCGGGGGCGGCTTCACCGTCGGCCTTGGCGGCCTTGGGGGCGGCGGCCTTCTTCGGCGCGGCGGCCTTGGCTTCGGTCGCCGGAGCGGCTTCGGCCTTGGGCGCGGGGGCCTTGGCGGCGGGAGCGGCCGGAGCGGCCTTTTCCGTCTTCGGCGTGGCGCCGCCGAGGGGCTGGAAGGCCAGGCCGCGGGCGCGGGCGTCGAGCTCGCGCTTGGTCGTCAGGCTGACCTCGCCGTCCCACTTGTCGGTCTTGCCGCCGCCGGCCACCGAGGTGACGCGCAGCACGGTCTCATGCTGGCGATGACCCTTGGTGCGACGATAGCCCTGACGGCGGATCTTCTTGAAGATCTTCACCTTCTCGCCCTTGCGGGTTTCGATCAGGGTGGCGTTGACGGTCGCGCCGTCCACCAGCGGAGCGCCCACGGTCACCGCGTCGCCGTCACCGAGCATCAGCACGTCGCCGAAGGCGACGTCCGCGCCCGGCTCGCCGGCCAGCTTCTCGACGACGAGCAGGTCGCCCGCCTTGACCCGGTACTGCTTGCCGCCGGTCTTGATCACCGCGTACATCGTGTGCGCCTTGAAAAATCTAGAGTTCGCAAAATAGATCGCGCCCGCGAGGTGTCCCGCGGGCGAGGGAGCGGTCTTATACAGCCGGCGCTTTCCGAGTCAACGCCGCGCCGTCCCCACTGGCATGTTACTTTGTAACAGGTTATAGCCCGTCGGGTGATCTCGCCCTTCTTCCTCTCCTTCGCGGCGGCCGGCTTTGGCGTCGCCCTCGTGCATGTGGCCATTCCCACGCACTGGTTGCCGTTCGTGCTGGTCGGCCGGGCGCAGGGCTGGCGGCTGCCCCGGGTGCTGGGCGCGGCGTCGGCCGCGGCGGTCGGACACATCCTGACCACCTCGGTCGCCGGCGTGCTGATCCTGATGGCCGGCCGGTTCGTCGAGCAGTGGCTGCAGGGCGTCCTGCACTATGCCGCCGCCGCCCTGCTGTTCGGTTTCGGACTGTTCTACCTGGCGCGCGCGCTGCAGCGGCGGGTGGCCCTGGCGGGGATGACCGACCAGACCCTGGCGCCGCCGGCGCGCGTCGGCGACCGGGCCGCCTGGTGGGGCGTCGTCGGCGCCCTGGCGCTGTCGCCGGGCGAGGTGCTGCTGTCCTTCTATCTCACGGGCGACACGCACGGCTGGCCAGGCCTGGCGCTGCTCAGCGCGATGTTCCTGATCGGCACCCTGGCCGGGATGGTCGCGCTGATCAGCGTGACCTGGGCCGGCATGGCCCATTTCCGCATGGACCGCCTGGCGCGCTACGAATCGGCGATCCTCGGCGCGGTTCTCGTGACGCTGGGCGTCGCGGTGGTGGTTTTCAGGGCCTGAGCCGCCTATCTAGCCGCCATGACCGACGCTTCCCCCGCCCGCATTCCCGTCACCGTCCTCACCGGCTTCCTCGGCGCCGGCAAGACCACCCTGCTCAACCGGATCCTCACCGAGGACCACGGCAAGCGCTACGCCGTGATCGTCAACGAGTTCGGCGAGATCGGCATCGACAACGACCTGGTCGTCGGCGCCGACGAGGAAGTGTTCGAGATGAACAACGGCTGCGTCTGCTGCACCGTGCGCGGCGACCTGATCCGCGTGGTCTCGGGCCTGATGAAGCGCAAGGGCGGCTTCGACGCGATCATCGTCGAGACCACGGGCCTCGCCGATCCAGGCCCGGTGGCCCAGACCTTCTTCGTCGACGACGACGTGCGCGCCCGCACGAAGCTGGACTCGGTGACCACCGTGGTCGACGCCAAGCACCTGCCGCTGCGGCTGGCCGACAGCCGCGAGGCGGTCGAGCAGATCGCCTTCGCCGACCAGATCCTGCTCAACAAGACCGACCTGGTGACCCCGGCCGAGCTGAAGGCCGTCGAGGCCCAGATCCGCCGGATCAACCCGCTGGCGCCGATCCACCACAGCCAGCGCTCGGCCGTGCCGCTCGACGCGATCCTCGGTCGCGGCGGGTTCGACCTGGACCGGATCACCGAACTGGAGCCGGAATTCCTCAATCCCGCGCACGGCGAGGCCGGTCACGTGCACGACGAGTCGTGCGATCACGACCATCATCATCACGACCACGATCACGGCCACCACGATCATGCCGCCCATGATCACGTGGCCGAGGCCGGCATCCGCGGCGTGTCGCTGACCTCGGAGCGGCCGCTGGACAGCATCAAGGTGACCAACTGGCTGAACCAGCTGCTGGCCGACAAGGGTCCCGACATCCTGCGCGCCAAGGGCATCCTCGACGTGAAGGGCGAAGACCGCCGACTGGTGTTCCAGGCCGTGCACATGATCCTCGAGGGCGACTTCCAGCGCGAGTGGAAGTCCGGCGAACCGCGCTACAGCCGGATGGTGTTCATCGGGCGGGATCTGGACGAAGCGGCGCTGAAGGCCGGTTTCGAGGCGTGCGTGGCCTAGGGCGCTGACGGGGACATGTACCGCAGGTACGTGTCCCCCATCCGAACCTCGTGAACAGGGGACACGTACCGAAGGCGGTACATGTCCCCAGATCCGCAAAGCAAAAGGGCCGGTGTTTCCACCGGCCCTTCGCATGTCTGGCGATGACGCCCGACTATTCGATGTCTTCGTTGATCAGGCCGATCTTGAAGTAGCCGTAGGCCTGCAGGACGTTCAGCACGGCCATGAACTGCTCGTACATCACGTCGCCATCGGCGCGGACGAACACGCGCTCTTCGGTGAAGTTGCTGGTCACGCCCTCGTTCTTCATCGCCTGCTCGACGTCGATATTGAGGTTGGCCAGGCTCGACTGCACGTCGCCGACGAAGATGGCGCCGCTGTTCTGGATCGAGATGAAGGCCGGCTTCTTCGGCTTCTCGCCCGGAGGCGGCGGAACCGCCGGCGGCAGGTCGAGCGCGATGGACACCGTCGCCATCGGCGCGGCCACCATGAAGATGATCAGCAGCACGAGCATGATGTCGACGAACGGCGTGACGTTGATGTCGCTGTTCTGTCCCAGATCGTACTTGGAGCCGCCGCCGCCCCCGCCCAGTTTCGCCGCCATTCGGACACTCCCTAGCGCGCGCCGACGTCTGCGGCCCGCTGTCATTCGTTCGAACCCATTACGCGGTTGAAGCCGCTTGTAAAGCCCGTCTCGCCTGGCGAGCGAAAACGATCCGCCGCTGGGCAAGGCCGGGCCTGGGCTATAAACGCGCGATCATGACTTTCGATTTCGACGCCTATGTGACCGCCGTCATTTTCGACCGCTCCGGCCGAACATTGTTCGCCCTGGGCGACGGAACCGTGCGGGCCGTGGCCGGGGACGGCTTCGTCACGGTCGAGGCCCACAATGGGGCGGTCCTGTCCGCCTGTCCGCACCCGTCCGGCCTCGGGGTCGTCACCGGCGGCGACGACGGGCGGGTGGTCTGGACCCGTCTGGAAGGCGGCGAGATCGCCGCCAGCCTGGTCGCCGAGGTCAAGGGCCGCTGGATCGACGCGGTCGCGGCCAGCGCCGAATCGGGCCTGATCGCCTTCACCGCCGGCCGCGAGTTGCATGTGCGGGATTCGAAGGACCCGGCCTTCAGCCGCGTGTTCGTCCACGAGAAGTCGGCCGCCGATGTCGCCTTCGACCCCAGGGGGCGGCGCCTGGCGGTGGCCACCTACAACGGCGCGGCCCTGTGGTACGCGAGGATCGCCGACCAGAAGCCGCAACTGCTCAAATGGGCCGGCAGCCATGTGCGCGTGCTGTGGAGCCCCGACGGCCGGTTCCTGATGAGCGCCATGCAGGAAAACCAGCTGCACGGCTGGAAGGTGGCCGACGAGAAGAACCTGCGCATGGGCGGCTATCCGGCCAAGGTGAAGAGCCTGGCCTTCCTGGCCGGCGGGCTGATGATGGCGACGTCGGGCGCCAATGGCGCGGTGATCTGGCCGTTCGCCGGCGCCACCGGCCCGATGGGCAAGGAGGCCGCCGAGATCGGCTATGACCAGGCGGCGATGGTCGTGCAGGTGGCCGGGACCCCCTCGGGCCATGGGCTGGCCGCCGGTCTCGACGACGGCCGCGTCTGGGTCGCCGACCTCAGGAGCGGCGGGATCGAGCACCTGAAGGCGGAAAAGGGCGCGGCGATCAGCGCCCTGGCGATCAGTCCGGACGGCTCGCGCGTCGCCTGGGGCGACGAGGACGGCCGGGCGGGCGTTGTGGAGACGGGGCTGTAGCAGTTCGCGTGGTTCGACACGCGCCTGCGGCGCTGCTCACCATGACGTGCACCGAGTTACGTCATCCTGAGCAGGCCGCGCAGCGGCCATGTCGAAGGACGCAGGGACGCTATTCAAACCCTTCCATCGCACACCAGACCTCGAACGGGTCCCGGCGCGTCCGCAGGCTGTTGATCGGGGCGGTGTCGTCGGGCCAGCCCAGGGCCATGCCGGAAAACAGCATGTGGTCGTCGGGCAGGGCGATGTGTTCCGCCACCGTCTTGGGGTAGCGGGCCCAGAATTCCTGGGCGCAGGTGGCCAGGCCGCGCTCGACGGCCAGCAGCATGACCGTCTGCATGTACATGCCCACGTCGGCCCACTGCGGCGGGCCGAGCTTGCGGTCGAGGCTGAAGAGCACGCCCACGGGAGCGCCGAAGAACTGGGTGTTGCGGAACAGCTGCCGCAGCCGGGCCGGCTTGTCCTCGCGCGGGATGCCGATGGTCGCGTAGAGGTCCTCGCCGCACTGGAACCGCCGGGTGCGGAACGGGTCCCACAGATTGGGCGGATAGACATCGTATTCCGGTTCCTCGCCGGCCGGATTGGCGGCCACCCTGGCCTTGAGCGCCTCCAGCGGCGCGCCGGCCAGGGCGTGGACCCGCCAGGGCTGCAGGTTGCCGCCGGACGGCGCGCGCTGGGCGGCGACCAGGATCTCGCGCACCAGATCGCCCGGAACGGCCTTGTCCAGGAAGGCGCGGA
>DAORNX010000073.1:0-8452 GCA_035441225.1 Caulobacter sp. | reverse complement strand
GGGCAGGATCGAGGCGGGTGTCGTCGTCGCGCCCGGTCTCCACCACCAGGCCGCCGGTGGCCGCAGGCGGCGGCTTGTCCGGCCCCTTGTCGCGTCCCATGATCGTCGCCGCGAAGATGATGCCCAGCAGCAGCGCGACCGCGCCGCCGATGGCCAGGACGATCCGGCGGTCCTTGAGATATTCCATGGCCGCAATCGCTATCTTGCGGTGGGGGCGCTTTCAAGCCCGCGTGACCGGTTCCGCGTCAGCCGCCGCCGGTCAAACGATCAAGCGCGGCCTGGTAGTTGGCGATCTGGCCGGTCAGATAGGCGGGAACCGGCCCGTTCGCCGACCTGGCCGCCGAGGTCTGGGGCCGGGCCGCCGCCTCGAGCTGGCGGTAGGCGTCGCGGATCTTGCCGAGCGACTTGGAGAGCACGGCCAGGGCGTTCTTCACCCCGGCCTCGGTGCTGACGTCCAGCTCCGCCGGCAGGCCCAGGCCAAATACCGGCCCGCCGCCATCGGCCGAAACGCTCTTGCCATCCTTGTCGATGACGGTGTTGCGGATCACGCCCGCGGTCAGGCCGATCGCCTCGAGGGCGTCGGCGCCGCCCTTGCCGGGCAGAACCTCGACCGTCGCGCCCTCCGTGGCCGGAGTGATCTTCAGCCGCCGGAAATCGCCGTCGCTGACCACCTCGATCCTGGCCTTGAAGCCGGCCGCCCGGCGCACCTTGACCGCCAGGCTGTCGAGGGTATCGCCCGCTTCGAGGGTGACCGTGGCCAGCCGTCCGCCCTCCGACGTGCGGATCTGGAAGGTGTCCCCTGCCCGCGCCGCCGTGGCCGAGGCGATCCTGGCCGAGTCGGCGTAGAGCAGCGTCCCCTTGGGCAGCCCGAGCCTGTCGAGGGCGCTGGCGCCGCTCTGGTCGATGGCGATCGAGGTCGCGGTGGCCATGCCGTCCTTGCCGGTCAGCCGCTGCACCGTCGCCGTGCCGGCGCCGACGTCAAGCTGGGCGAGATAGCCGTCCTTCGTCGCGATGGCCGTCGCCCCGGGCTGGTCGGCCGCCGCCCGGCCGGCGACCCAGACCTTGCCGTCGGCCACGGCCATGGCCGTCACCGTGTCGTCGGTCGAGCCGCCAAAATAGGTGAGCTGGTCCTGCGAAGCGCTGGAAAGATCGGCTGAAATGCGCGCCGCGAAGGCATCGAACCCGCCATTGTAGGCATGGCTGGTCCCGGCCACCGACAGGGCGGCGTTGCGGGTCGTGCCGGCCACCCAGAGGTCACCGCCGTCCAGGCCGATGCCGGCGATCTGCCCGCCCAGCAGGTCGCCGAGGTCGCGCGTGGCCCCGGCCACCGCGCTGGCCGCCGAGGTGTGGACCGTGGTCGTCGTAGAGCTCGTTCCCGAGCCATCGGGCGCGCCGTAGACATTGCTGGTGGTGTTCGACGCGCCGTTGGTGGTGGTCGTGACATTGACCGTGGTCACGCCGTCGTTGACGATCTTTTCCGTCGTCGTGGTTGTCGGCGTGACCGAGAAGCTGCGCAGCACGCCGCGACCGCTTTCGACGCCGGCCAGGGTGACGGTCGCGCCGTCGACGACGATGCCGCTGACGGTGTCCGACCCGGCCGTGCCGAACTGGTTGGTGAACAGCGCCCTGGGCACGCCCTTGGCGTCGGCCGCGAAAGCCGTCAGGTAGCCGTCCCAGTCGCCCAGGGCCGCGCCGCCGCCCGGCTGGGTCGATTTGGTCCGGCCGGCGACATAGACCAGCCCCCCCTCGCCAAACGCGACGGCCGTGGCCTCGTCGTCCTTCAGCGCGCCACGCCGCGCGGTCCAGGCCTCGTCGCCCTTCGCGTCGAACACCGTGACGAAGCTGTCGCTCAGGCCGGTGTCGGCGCCGGAGTTGATCGGCCCGTCCGTCGCGCCCGCCAGCGCGCCGGTGACCTTGCCAGCGATGGCCACACGGCCGTCATCGGCCACCGTCAGCGCCAGGCCCTGGGCGTCCTCGGCCGCGCCGAGGGTGCGCGCGTACATCAGCTGGCCTGTGCTGTCGTACTTCAGCAGGGCCACGTCGCGCTCGCCCTTGACCGTCTGGCCGTCGACCGAGGTGTTGACGTCGGCGAGCACGTACAGCGCGCCGTCAGCCCCGACCCGCGAGGTGCGCACCGACTCGATCGTGCCCTCGAGCGTCGAGGAGAACACCCGCGCGCCCTCGGTTCCGATGCCGGTCCCGTCGACCTTGACCAGGCTGGTCTCGAACACCCCGTCGTCGGTCTTGATGTCCTTGTCCGGGTCGGGATTGCCGGCATAGGTGGTGACATAGACGGCCGGCTTGGTGGTGGCCGCCGAGAAGGTCGCCTGCTCGGTCGAATCCCCGGTGATCCTGAAGGCGAAGTCGTCGGCCACGGCCGGCAGGGTCACGGTGGTGCCGCCGGTCGTCACCTTGCGCGGCTCGCCGGGCGTGCGCACCACGCTGAAACGGGTCTGCAGCCCCTCGGCCTCGAGCTTGCCGTTGATGAACGACGTCACCGCCCCCATCGTCCGGTCCTGGGCCCCCATGTCGGCGAGGTTGATGTCGATCGAATGGGTGACCGTGCCGCGCTTGACCGTCAGGGTGAAGGCGACATCTCCGGCGAAGGCCGGCACCGCGTCCCCCTGGGCGCCCGAATAGACCTTGCCGGTCAGGTACTGGTACTTCGCCCGCGGAACGCCGACCGCCGACTTGTCCGAGATCATCGTGTCGCCGCGGGTCAGGCGCATCTGGTCGAGCCTGGCCTTGTCGGTGTAGGTCGAGATTTCGCCCAGACCGCGGGTGAAGATCTCGGCGATGCGGTTCTTCTCCGTGGTCGACACGCCCTTGGCCTGCAGGCGCTCGCCCAGGCCGTAGAGGGTATTGAGCCCCTGGTAGAGGGCGAACAGCTTCTTGTAGTCCGCGCTGGCGCCCTCGAGATCGAGCTTGGCCGAGCCCTCGTCGATGAACCGCCGCCCGGACATGGCCGACTTGACCAGATCACTGGCCCGCGCGACGCCCGAGTTGGTCGCCCAGGGCGGGGTCGGCGCGTACTTCGTCGTCGTCCCGCCCGAAGACGCAGCGCCGCCGCCAGTCAACGCGGTCGCACCCGACCGGGACTGGTAATAGTTCAGCAGGATGCTGCTATCGAAGGTGACGGCCATTTGAATCCTGGCGGAGTCTCGCAGGAGGACCTTGCCAGACAAGGGCTGACGGGGTGTTAAGGCGCGCTCAGGCGGCGATCAGGCCCGCGTCGGCCAGCAGGCGCCGCGCTCCCGGCGCCAGCACCGCCCATTCCTCGGCCAGGATCCCCAGCATGACCACGTCGCGGGGCCGGCCGTCCTTGAGCACATGGCCCCTGAGATAGCCCTCGCGGCGAAACCCGGCCCCCGTCTGGACCTTCATGGCCGCGTCGTTGTCGGCCATGACCTCGGCCCAGACCTTGTGCAGGCCCAGCACGCCGAAAGCCTGGTCGAGGCCGAGCACCTGGGCCGCCCGACCGACGCCCCGGCCCCGGGCCTCGCGATCACCGATGAACCAGTTCCAGGCGGCCCGACGATGGTGACCGGTCAGTCCGGTCAGGGTCAGCAAGCCGGAGGGACGGCCGCCGCTTTCGATCAGCCAGCCCCGCAGGTCCGGATCGACCCGCAGCTGGTCGAACCAGGCCCGATGAGCCTCGCGGCCGGACACGTCGGCGTCCGACATCCAGCGGGCGACATCGGGTTCGCCGCGCCACTGAAACAGGCGATCCTCGTCCTCTGGAACAAGGTCGCGAAGCTCGATCATGCCACCCCTCCAACGGCCGTCGATACGCGACTATAGCGCAGCCTCGCGCCCGCCTCGATCAACCCTTGAAGAGCGACAGCACGATCTGCGGCGCCGAGTTGGCGATCGACAGCGCCTGGGCGCCCAGCTGCTGCTGGACCTGCAGGGCCTGCAGGCGCGCGCTTTCCTTGGCCAGGTCGGCGTCGACCAGGTTGCCGACCCCCGAGTTGAGCACGTCGGTCAGCTTGGAGACGAAGGTGTTGTGCGATCCCACCTGGCGCGACTGAGCGCCCATGTCGCCGAGCGCCTGGTTGACGTTGGCGATCGAGGTGCTCAGCAGGCCCTGAATGGTGGTGGCCAGGGTCGCGGTGGTGATCGAACTGGCCGCGCCAAGGGTGATGATCGATCCGCCCAGCGACATGTTCTTGGCCGTCAGGGTGATGAACGAGTTGGCGTCGGCGTTGGCCAGGAAACGGATGCCGGCGCCGAGCGAGCCGTCCAGCATGTTGGCCCCGTCGAACTCGGCGTCGTTGACCACCTGGGTGATCTGGCGAAGCAGGGACTTGTAGTCCGCGTCCAGCGCCGTCCGCGAGACCGAGTCCAGCGAGGGGTCCATCGCCGCGGTGACCTTCTCCTTCATCGAGAGCAACAGGTCGGAAATCGATTCGCCGGCCGAGATCGCCACGTCGGAGATCGACTGGGCCCGGTCGAGGCTCATCTTGACCGCCCCGAGGGCGCCGACGTCGGCCCGCTGCGACTGGGCGATGCCCCAGACCGAGGCGTTGTCCTTGGGCCCCTGCACCTTCAGGCCGGTGCTGATGCGGTTCTGCGCCCCGGCGAGCTCGTCGTTGGTGCGGTTGAGGTTCTGCAGCGCAACCAGCGCGGACTGGTTGGTATGGACGCTGATCGACATGGGGCTTCTCCTCGCGCGGCGCATCAAGACGTGAGGCGACTCGGCGAGACACCCCGCGCAACGCTAGGCGGGAGAACGTTCGCTTATGGTTAACGGCGGTAAACCATGAAGGCCGCCGTCGCGGCGCGACGTCGGTGACAAGTCTCGGTCGGGCCAGCCGCGCAGCGGCGGTCCGCTATGACTGGGCGTCGATCACGGCGCCGGGCGCGTAGCCGGGTGCATCCTTCAGTCGCACAACCTCCTCACGGGGCAGTTGCTTGACGACCTCGCCCGTCCGGCGGTCGAGGGTCTTGTAGACGAAGGTTCCCGAGGTCTGGTCTTCCTCGATGACCAGGCGCAGGTCGGCGTTCTGACGCGGAGTCTCCGGCGGTGGCTTGACGGCGTCGGGACCCGCGAACGGCGAAGCCGGAAAGGCTCCCCGATCCTGGATCGACAAGGCGGGTGTGACGTTGGTTTTCATGTCTCCTGGCGCCGGCCCTTTGCGACCGGCCGCCCTCCTGTTGGCGAACGGCGAAGGCCTGGCGGCCCTCGCCGTCGCAACCGGGGACGGACGTCAGACGCCCGCCCCCGCGCTTGCCTGTTAGCGGAACAGCCCGAGCAGGGCCGACGTCGAGGTGTTGGCGATCGCCAGGGCCTGCACGCCGAGCTGCTGCTTGGTTTGCAGGGCCTGCAGCTTGGCGCTTTCCTTGGCCAGATCCGCGTCCACCAGGTTGCCGACGCCGGCGTCCAGGCTGTCCTGCAGCTTGCCGACGAAGGTCAGGTGGGCTTCCAGCGACTTCGAACCCGTGCCGAGCTTGGCCAGGGCCGCGCCGACGTTGGTGATCGAGGTGCTGACGGTGGTGACCATGGCCGCCGCGATGGTGGCCGTGCTCAGCGACGCCGTGGCGGCGACCGTCACGTTGGCGCCGCCCAGAGCGAGGGACTGCGCCGCGACCGTGATCTTCGAGGTGCCGTCCGCGTTGGCCAGAGCCGTCACGGTGGCGCCCGACGCCTTGATCATGTTCGAGCCGTTGAAGTCGGCGTTGCTCACCGCCTTGGCGATCTGGTCACGCAGCGCCTTGAAGTCTTCGCTGAGGGCCGAACGGCTGGCGGTGTCGAGCGTCGTGTCCGACGCGGCCAGGGCCTTCTCCTTCATCTGCACGAGCAGATCGGAAACGGACTCGCCGGCGGCGATCGCGACGTCGATGGTGGATTGACCGCGCTGGAGCGAATCCTTGACGGCGTTCAGGGCCTGGGACGTGCCGCGCTGGGTCTGGGCGATGGCCCAGATGGCGCCGTTGTCCTTGGCGGAAGCGACCTTCTTGCCCGTGTTGATCCGGCCCTGAACGACGTTCAGCTCCGAGTTCGTGGCGTTCAGGTTCTGCAGGGCGACAAGCGCGCCGGTGTTCGTGTTAACGCTGTTCAGCGCCATGACGATAGTTCCCTTTCCAGGTGTCCGGCGTCGTTTTGACGGCCGGGGGCCTTTTGCCCGATGGGGTGGGAAGCAATCGCCGGGCCAATTTGGCCGGGCCGGGGCGTTTCAGCAAGTTGCTGTTTTTAATGGATTATAGGTCTGTTAGGGACGTTTTGGCCCGGTAATTTCTGCCGGGCCGTGGGCATGGTGAGCAACTTCTGCCGGGTGGCCCGGCAAAAGACTGCCGGGCGGAGGGTGCCTCCGCCCGGCGTCACGGCCTTACTGGAACAACGACAGAAGCGTCTGGGTCGACGAATTCGCGATGGAGAGGGCCTGGACCCCGAGCTGCTGCTTGGTCTGCAGAGCCTGGAGCTTGGCGCTTTCCTTGGCGAGATCCGCGTCCACCAGATTGCCCACCCCCGCATCGAGGCTGTCCTGCAGCTTGCCGATGAAGGTGGTGTGCAGATCGAACGCCTTGGACTTGGTGCCAAGGCGGGCGAGCGCCGCGTTCGTGTTGGCGATGGAGGTGTTGACCGTGGAGATCATGGCCGTGGCCAGGGTCGCCGTGCCGATCGAGCCCGCCGCAGCGACGGTCACGATCGAACCGCCCAGCGCCATGACTTCTGCGGCCACGGTGAGCTTGGACGATCCGTCCGCGTTGGCGAGGGCCGCGAGCGCCGTGGCGCCGGTCTTAATGAGATTGGTCCCATTGAAGTCGGCGTTCGACACAGCCTTGGCGATCTGGTCGCGCAGGGCCTTGAAGTCCTCGTTCAGCGCGGAACGGCTGGTGGAGTCGAGTGTGGAATCCGACGCCGCCAGGGCCTTTTCCTTCATCTGATTCAACAGGTCGGAGACCGATTCCCCCGCCGCCACGGCCACATCGATGGTGGACCGGCCGCGGTCGAGAGAGTCCCGCACGGCGTTCAGGGCCTGCGAATTCCCCCGTTGCGTCTGGGCGATAGCCCAGATGGCCCCGTTGTCCTTCGCGGTGGCGACCTTCTTGCCGGTGTTGATGCGGGATTGGGTCTGCGACAGTTCCATGTTGGTCGCGTTGAGGTTCTGGAGCGCAACCAGCGCGCCCACGTTGGTATTCACCGAATTGCTGAGCATCGGCGGTCCTTCCATTCTGGTCGGGGAATTCCGGCCTTTTGACCGGTCGGGCGTTCTTGCCCGCAAACGCCATCGCAAGGCCCGGGCCAGAAAACGGCCCGCCGGCAGGCGCGGCAGGCCGTTGAAATCCTTGAGACTTGGCTACCCGGAACGCGGCGCGCGCGGGGCCGGGCGGGACGCATTCGACCGCCCGGAAACTTTTGCCGGACCGTTCGCGTCATGCCACGCTGGAGGCGACGTCAGGCGGCCTCCGGCTGCCCCGACAGACCCTGCATCATGATCCGGTTGATATCGATCAGCGGATCGATGTCTTCCTCGCGGCGGATCACCGCGCTCGTGTGGCGGCTGACCCAGAGGCTGAGGGAAATGATCTGCGCCCGGAGAGCCTCGGGCAGGACGTTCTGGGGATCGGCGCAGTCCGACGCCAGGGCCGACCACAGACGCCGGTTCCAGTCGAGCGCATCGATACGACCGCGCACGTCTTCGGGGGGCACTTCCGCGGCCTGAAGCAGGGCGCGGGTCACCTGTCCGAAGAGGCGATACTCGGCGTCGCGCGGATTCTCAGCCCGCGCCGCGGCCTGCTGGTACGCCTGCAGCGACATTCCCCAACCTTTCGTCTTCATACTCAATCAGTTTCCGGCAGAGCATCAGCGCCTTGTAGTACTCGCGCGCCATGGCATGCCGGGAAATCGCCACGCAGTCGGCCAACACGTCCGGATTGCGGATCACGCCCATGAACTCCGAGAGCCGCCTGACGAATTCGTCGTAGTAGCGAAGGGCGTTGGGCTCATCGAGATACATCATCATCACCGGGAAGTAGACGTGACGCGCCGGCGTCGTCGCCTCCTCCTCCTGCATGATGTCCTTCTCGCGCAGGACCGAGGCCTTGTTCTGCAGGATCAGCACGCCGCGCCGGTCGCCGTTCTGAACGACGGCGCCATTGAGAACGAAGCGCTCCCCCGGTTTCAGCGACAGTTTCAGCGGCACGACGAACGAGCTCCGGATGGCGTGCGGCGCGGCTGCCAACATGTCGTCGAGAATCCGCCCGCCCTGTTGAAAGAAGGCTAAAGCCGCATGGTTAACGGGGTGTTGTGCGCCGTTGGGTCGCCGAGCCCCTCTTAAGGCGGGATTAAGCATAAAAGAGCGATCTGGAAGGCTCCCGCCCACCCCGAGAGGGTTCCTCCGCATGCCGCCGCAGTTCGCCGCGAAGTCCGCCGTCTCGGCCGCCGCACTCGGCTTCCCCGAATCGCCCTCCGTCGCCACCCGCCCGCGCATGGCCGGCGAGGCCAGCG
>DAORNX010000072.1:1383-8510 GCA_035441225.1 Caulobacter sp. | reverse complement strand
CCGCGAGGCCGGCGGCCGGATCATCGTGCGGGCCGTGACCGTCGGCGCGCCGCGCTCGTCGAGCACCGACACCAGCGCCTCGCCCACGCCCAGGTCCTGGATCGCCGTGGCCGTGTCGAAGGCCGGGTTGGGCCGGAACGAGGCCGCCGCCGCCCGCAGCCCCTTCTGCTCGGCCGGGGTGTAGGCCCGCAGGGCGTGCTGGAAGCGGTTGCCGAGCTGGGCCAGCACGGTCTCGGGAATGTCGGCCGGGTTCTGGGTGACGAAGAACACGCCCACGCCCTTGGAGCGGATCAGTCGCACCACCTGCTCGACCTTCTCCAGCAGCGCCTTCGGCGCATCGCGGAACAGCAGGTGGGCCTCATCGAAAAAGAACACCAGTCGCGGCTTCTCCGGGTCGCCGATCTCCGGCAGGTCCTCGAACAGCTCCGACAGCAACCACAGCAGGAAGGTGGCGTAGAGCCGGGGGCTCTGGATCAGCCGGTCGGCGGCCAGGACGCTGACCAGGCCCCGTCCCGATCCGTCCACCCGCATCAGGTCCGACAGGGCCAGCGCCGGTTCACCGAACAGGTTGGCCCCGCCCTGGGTCTCCAGGGTCAGCAGCCCGCGCTGGATCGTGCCCACGGTCGCCGCCGAGACGTTGCCGTACTCGGCGTCGATGCTCTTCTCGTTTTCGGCGACGTACTTCAGCGCCGCCTGCAGGTCCTTGAGGTCGAGCAGCAGCAGGCCCTCGGCGTCGGCGACCTTGAAGACGATATTGAGCACGCCTTCCTGCACCTCGTTGAGCTCGAGCATCCGGGCCAGCAGCAGCGGCCCCATCTCCGAGACGGTCGTTCGCACCGGGTGGCCCTGCTCGCCGAACAGGTCCCAGAACACCGTCGGCGGCGCGGCCGGCTCGAGCGTCAGGTTCATCGACCGGGCCCGGGCGAGGAACTTGTCCCCCGGCGTTCCGGGCTGGCTGATTCCCGACAGGTCGCCCTTCACATCGGCGGCGAACACCGGCACCCCGGCGTCGGAAAAGCCCTGGGCGAGAATCTGCAGGGTGACGGTCTTGCCCGTGCCGGTCGCCCCGGCGACCAGGCCGTGGCGATTGGCCCGGTCCAGCCGCAGCGTCTCGGGCTTGTCCGAAAAGCCGACGAAAAGCGTTGCGGGATCGCGGGCGGCGTCCATTCGTCGTCTCCAGGTGGTTTGTCACAGGCTACAGGGCCGCATCCCGCTTCGCCAAGCGCGCGCATTGACGGACGCACGGCCGGACCCGAGACTCGGCCCCGGAACTGAGGAGAGACCCCATGACCAGGGCGCCCGCGAAGTCGGCCGCGACATCGTCCGGCAAGGCGGCGAAGGCCGCACCGGCCGGCGCGCGGCCCGCCGAGGGCGACCCGGTAACCGTCCGCCCCGAGGGCATCGCGCGCAACGCGCTGGTGATCCTGGCGGTGATCGCCTCGGCCGCCGCCCTCTACTGGATGCGCGGCATTCTCACGCCGCTGGCCCTGGCCATGTTCCTGGCGATCATGATCGACAGCTTCGCACGGCGGCTCGAGCACCGCTGGCCGCGCCTGCCCGACAGCGTGTCGTTTCTCGCCGCCATCGTGCTGTCGCTGCTGATCTTCGGCGGCACGCTCGTGGTGGTCGCCGACCGGGCCTCGGGCTTCATCGTCGAACTGGCCGGCTACGGTCCCAGGCTCGACGAGCTGATCGCCCGGCTGGCGGCGATGGTCGGGGTCCAGGCCCCGCCGCCGCTGACCCAGATGGTCGATGACCTGAACCCGGCGAAATACGTCGGCGAGGTCGCCCAGGGCCTGCAGGGCGTGGTGTCGGACGCGGTCTTCGTGCTGATCTACCTGGGCTTCATCATCGCTTCGCGGCGCGGCTTCAAGCGCAAGATCGTGGCCCTGTTCCCGCACAATCAGGAGCGTTCCGACGCGCTGGAAATCTTCAACCGGATCCGGTTCGGGGTCGAGCGCTACCTCTGGGTCCAGACGGTCACCGGCCTGATGATCGCCGCCGGCTCCTGGCTGGCGATGATCGCCGTGGGGCTGGAGAACGCGCTGTTCTGGGCCTTCCTGATCTTCTTGGCCGCCTACATCCCGATCATCGGCGGGTTCATCGGCATTGTCTTTCCCGCGGTGTTCGGTCTGGTCCAGTTCGACACCCTCTGGCAGGGCTTCGTCCTGCTCGGGGTGCTCTACGGAATCCAGTTTGTCGTCGGCAACATCATCACCCCGCGGATGCAGGGCGATTCGCTCAACATCGATCCGGTGGTGGTGCTGCTGGCCCTGGCCCTGTGGGGCGCGCTGTGGGGCCTGCCGGGCATGTTCCTGTCCACGCCGCTGGCGGTCATGGCGATGATCATCCTGGCCGAGTTCGACGGATCGCGCTGGATCGCCATCCTGATGTCCGAGAACGGCGACCCCCAGGGCGTCGACGAGGAGGGGCGCCACCGGCGGCGCGGAAAACGATTCGGCCAGGCCGACGACGCCCCTTGAAAGGCGAATAACGACTCCTATCTGTTGAGTGTCCGGTCGCACTCCCCTGCCGCCGGACCGGATGGCGCCCTTCCTCCCCCCCGAAGGCGGCGCCCGGAAGAAAATCGTCCCGCCCCTCCCCCCGGCGCGGACGACGAGCGCCGCCGGATCCCCCCTCCGGCGGCGTATTCGTATCCAGGCCACGGCGCCCCTGCGGAAAGTTCTTGCTTGAGGCGGCCCCAGGCGGTTGATCGGCGCCCCAAGCGGTCTAGGCTGACGCCGATCCTGATCGAAACTTTCCGCGCGATCAGGCTAAAAGGGCCTGCAAAAGTCACTTCCCTTGAGCACGTTCAGATCGTCCGACCGGCGCCGGTCGGCGGGGGGCGTCTCGGCGGGACCATCCTACGGGGATACTTGATGAAGGGCGCAAGCCTTCACCCGGCCGCGCCGGGGTTCGACTCCGACAGCCTCGCCAACGCCTTCGCCAGGGCCCTGGGCCACAGGTCCGGCCCGCCCAAGGGCGCGGAAGCGGCCTTCATCGCCCAGGTCCATCGCGACCTGTCGATCGAGGAACTGCCGGCCGTCAGCCTGGCCGACCTGGCCGCCGCCTTCGCCGAGCTGTGGCGCTATGGCCAGGCGCTTGAGGGTGATGCGCCGGCGATCAGGCTGCGCCGGTGGACGGACGCCGACGGGGCCGATCTGGGCCGCGACCTGCTCGAGATCGCCCAGCCCGACCGGCCGTTTCTCGTCGATTCGATCATGGGCGAGATTGCCGAGGCCGGCTTTCCGGTGCGGGCCATGTTCCACCCGCTGGTCGAGCGCGACGGCCGGAAGCTGTCGGTCATCCAGGTTCATCTGGACCCGGTCGGCGAGGACCGGACGGCCCCCCTGCTCGACGGCGTTCGCGCGGCCATGGGCGACGTGCAGATGGCGGTCGCCGACTTCGCCGCCATGCAGGCGCTGATGCGGGAAACCATCACCGGCCTGGCCGGGGCCGCCGCGCCGGTGTCGGCCGAGGCGCTGGAAGAGGACCTGGCCTTCCTCGGCTGGCTGGAACGGGACCGTTTCGTCTTCCTCGGGGCCCGGGTCTACGACTATCCGCGCACGGCCGACGGCGACTACGCCGCCGAGGAGCCGGTCTATCGGCCGGAAGACAGCCTGGGGGTGCTGCGCGACCAGAGTCGCCGCGTCCTGCGCCGCAGCAGCGAGCCGGCCATCCTGTCCAAGCAGCTTCGCCGCTACCTGGAGACCGACTCGCCGCTGATCGTGGCCAAGTCGAACCTGCGCTCGCGGGTCCACCGCCGCGGCTACATGGACTATGTCGGGGTCAAGCGGTACGGCGCGGACGGCAAGCCCGCGGGCGAAGTCCGCTTTGTCGGCCTGTTCACCGCCGAGGCCTATGACGCGCCGGCGCGCGAGGTGCCGCTGGTCCGGCGCAAGGTGGCCAACGTCATCGCCCGGGCCGGGGTCTCGGCCGGCGGCCACAACGACAAACGCCTGCGCAACATCCTC
The DNA here is from genome assembly GCA_035441225.1 of Caulobacter sp. Taxonomy (GTDB): domain Bacteria; phylum Pseudomonadota; class Alphaproteobacteria; order Caulobacterales; family Caulobacteraceae; genus Caulobacter. The sequence goes on along the minus strand of DAORNX010000072.1, from coordinate 4,536 downwards.
GAGACCTGGCCGCGGGACGAGCTGTTCCAGACGCCGGAAGACGAGCTGCTGGTGCTGGCGATGGGCGTGCTGCACCTGTTCGACCGCCCGCGCGTGCGGCTGTTCGCGCGCCGTGATCCGTTCGACCGGTTCATCTCGGTGCTGCTGTTCGTGCCGCGCGAGCGATACGACTCGGGAGTGCGCGAGAAGGCCGGCCGGATCCTCGCCGAGGCCTATCAGGGCCGCGTTTCGGCCTATTATCCGAGCTTCTCCGACGCGCCGCTGGCGCGCGTCCACTTCATTCTGGGGGTCGATCCCGGCCGCCACATGGATCCCGACCTGGGCCTGGTCGAGGCCGATATCGCCGAGGCGGCGCGCACCTGGAGCGACCGTTTCGAGGCCGCCGTCCGGGCCAGTCCGCCCGCCGCCGGCGTGACCGGCGCCCTCGCCCGCTGGTCGGGCGCCTTCAGCAGCGGCTACCGCGAATACTATCCCGCCGAGGAGGCGCTGGCCGACCTCGCCGAGATCGACGCGATGGCCGGCGAAAGCTTCCGCACCCGCGCCTTCCGCGTGGTCGGCGACCCGGCCACCCGGTTCCGCTTCAAGGTCTACCGCAAGGGCGGCGCGGCCCCGCTGGCCGAGGTCATGCCGATTCTCGAGCACATGGGGCTGAAGGCCCTCATCGAGGACGCCTTCGAGCTGACCCCGCTGGCCGCCGGCGGCGACCGGGAGCTGGTCTGGGTGCACGAGTTCCTTCTCGAGGACGAGCAGGGCGAGCATCTGGTGTTCAATGACGTGCGGGACGCCTTCGAGGCGGCCTTCACGGCGGTCTGGACCGGACGGACCGAAAGCGACGGTTTCAATCGCCTGGTGCTCGAGCTGGGCGTCTCCTGGCGCGAAGCGGCGCTGATCCGCGCCCTGGCGCGCTATCGCCAGCAGTCGGGGCTCGATCCCAGCCAGCTGGTGCAGGAACAGGCCCTGTCCGAACATCCAGGGGTCGCGCGGCTGATCCTCGACCTGTTCCGCATCAAGTTCGACCCGGCGATCACCAGCGATCTCAAGACCCGCGAGGGGCAGGCCGCGGCGGTGATGGACGAGATCACCATGGCCCTGCAGGCGGTCGACAGTCTCGACCACGACCGCGTGCTGCGCCGTCTGGCCCTGCTGGTCGGGGCGCTGAAGCGGACCAATTTCTACCAGACCGCCGACGACGGCGGGCCAAAGCCGCACATCAGCTTCAAGATCGCCAGCCGCGAGCTCGAGGACCTTCCGGCCCCCAAGCCGTTCCGCGAGATCTTCGTCTGGGCCCCGCATGTCGAGGGCGTGCACCTGCGCTTCGGCCCGGTGGCCCGCGGCGGCCTGCGCTGGTCGGACCGCCGCGACGACTTCCGCACAGAGGTGCTGGGCCTGGTCAAGGCGCAGCAGGTCAAGAACGCGGTCATCGTGCCGGTCGGTTCAAAGGGCGGCTTCTATCCCAAGCACCTGCCGCGCGGCGGGACCCCCGACGCCGTCCGGGGGGAGGGCATCCGGGCTTATCAGACCTTCCTGTTCGGCCTGCTCGACATCACCGACAATATCGACGCCGACAACCATGTCGTCCGGCCGCCGGCGGTGATCGCCCACGAGGGCGACGACCCCTATCTGGTGGTGGCGGCCGACAAGGGCACGGCGACCTTTTCCGACATCGCCAACGGGGTGGCCGAATCCTACGGCTTCTGGCTCGGCGACGCGTTCGCCTCAGGCGGCTCGGCCGGCTACGACCACAAGGTCATGGGCATCACCGCCCGCGGGGCCTGGGAAGCGGTCAAGCGCCACTTCCGCGAGGCCGGCAAGGACATCCAGACGACCGACTTCACCGTCGTCGGCGTCGGCGACATGTCGGGCGACGTGTTCGGCAACGGCATGCTGCTGAGCAAGCACATCCGGCTGGTCGCGGCCTTCGACCACCGGCACATCTTCGTCGACCCCAACCCTGACGCCGCGACGTCGTGGCCCGAGCGCAAGCGGATGTTCGAGCTGCCGCGCTCGTCCTGGGAGGACTATGACAGGAGCCTGATCTCGGCCGGGGGCGGGGTCTTCTCCCGCGCGCTCAAGTCGATCCCGCTGTCACCGGAAATCCGGGCGGTGCTCGACATCAAGGCCGAGTCCGCCTCGCCGGCGGAACTGATGACGGCGATTCTCAAGGCCAGGGCCGAGCTGCTCTATCTCGGCGGCATCGGCACCTATGTGAAGTCGCGCGGCGAGAGCAACGCCGAGGCCGGCGACAAGGCCAATGACGCGATCCGCGTCAACGCGGCCGACCTGCGGGTCAAGGTGGTCGGCGAAGGCGCCAACCTGGGCCTGACCCAGGCCGGCCGTATCGAGTTCGCGCGTGCGGGCGGGCGGATCAACACCGACGCCATCGACAATTCAGCCGGGGTCGACAGCTCCGACCACGAGGTCAACATCAAGATCCTCACCGGCATGGCCGAGCGGGCCGGCAAGCTGGACCGCCCGGCCCGCGACCGGCTGCTGGCCTCGATGACCGACGAGGTCGGTCACCATGTGCTGGCGCACAACTACGACCAGACGCTGGCGCTGTCGTTGCTCGAGCAGGACGCCGCCGGCGAGGTCGAGAATCACGCGCGCTTCATGGCCGAACTCGAGGCGTCCGGCCGCCTGGACCGCAAGGTCGAGGGCCTGCCCGACGCGGCCCAGATGCTCGAGCTGGCCACAGCCCGCAAGGGGCTGACCCGGCCCGAACTGGCCGTGCTGCTGGCCTATGGCAAGCTCGACCTGTTCGACGAGATCGTCGCCTCCAAGGCCCCCGACGATCCGGCCTTCGAGGCCACCATGGAGGCCTATTTCCCCGGCCCCCTCGGGGTGTTCGACGACGAGATGAAGCGTCACCGGCTGCGTCGCGAGATCATCGCCACGGTGATCGACAACGAGCTGGTCAATATCTGCGGTCCGACCTTCCCCGCGCGCCTGCGGGCGGCGGCCGGCTGCGACACGGGCGCCCTGGTCACCGGCTTCGAGGCGGCCCGGCGGATCCTCGACTTCCAGGTCAGCTGGGACGCGGTGGCCGCGCTCGACGGCAAGGCGCCGGCCGAGGGTCAGCTGGCCCTGTTCCGGGCCCTTGCCCACATCATCCGCAGCCAGACCTTCTGGCTGGCCCGCCGCGCCGGCCCGGGC
>DAORNX010000072.1:0-1320 GCA_035441225.1 Caulobacter sp. | reverse complement strand
CGCCGTTCGAGCAGAAGGCGGTGGCCCGCCGGGCGGCGCTGTTCGTCAAGGACGGCGCGCCCGAGGCCCTGGCGACCAGTATCGCCGCCATCCAGCCGCTCACCACCGCGGCCGAACTGGTCGACCTGGCCGGAGCCCTGGGCTGGCCCGTGGCCGGCACGGCGCGGCTGTACCATCAGGTCGGCGCGGCCTTCAGCTTCGACCGGCTGCGGGCGGCGGCCGGCGAAAAGCGCGGCGGCGATCACTTCGAGCGCATGGCTGTCCGCCGTCTGATCGAGGACATGCTGGCCGAACAGGCCCAGGTCGCCCGCGCGGTGATGACCTTCGCCGGAAGCCCGGACTCGGCGGTCGACAACGACGCCGCCAAGGCCACGGTGGCGTCCTGGGCCCAGATGCACTCCGGACCCGGACGGGTCGTGCGCCGGACCATCGAGGAGATCGAGCAGGCCGGCGGCGGCTGGACCTTCGCCAAGCTGACCATCGCCAACGCGGCGTTAAGGGAACTGGCGGCGGTGGCCGGGAAATAGGGTGCGTGGTTCGACACGCGCCTTCGGCGCTGCTCACCATGACATGCACCAAGTTACGTCATCCTGAGCAGGCCCGCAGGGCCGTGTCGAAGGACGCAAGCTGCTAGCTGAACGCGCTCCGCAGCGCCGCCACATAGTACCCCTCCGCCGTCGCCCGCAGGTCCGGGCGATAGCGGGTGCGAGGGTCGTTGGCGTCGTCGTCGTCGAAGGCGTGGGTGGCGTCCGGGAAGGTCAGGACGTCGACCGACAGGCCGTCGGCCCTGAGCCGGTTCAGCGCCTTGAGCGGGCCGGCCACGCCCACCACCTGGTCCCTGCCGCCCAGCACGGCGAACACCTTTGGCGTCGCGCTCCAGCCACGCGCCGAGGTCAGGGAGGGGAAGCTGGCGTAAGGGTAGACGAGAAAGGCTCCGCGCACGGCCTTCAGCTGCTCCGGGGCGGCGTCGGCCAGGCCGGTCATCCGCGCGGCGCCCTCCCCCTGGGCGAAGGCGTCCATGATGGTCCAGCCGCCGTGGCTCCAGCCGGCCGCGACCACGCGGGTCGCGTCGGCCCAGGGCTGGTCCTTCAGCCAGTGCAACATGGCGTAGAGGTCGCCGGCCCGCCGGGCGCCGCGCAGGACGGTTCCCGTACAGACGAACAGGCTGCCGTCGAGCCGCGACATGTTGCGCGGCCGCAGGCTGTCGACGATGACCACCGCGACCCCGGCCTTCACCGCCGCCTCGGCGTAGCTGTTCTGGAACGGCTGGCAGCCGGCGCAGCCATGCAGCTGCAGCGCGACGGGAAACGGGCCGGTCCC
>DAORNX010000071.1:0-8519 GCA_035441225.1 Caulobacter sp. | reverse complement strand
GAAGAAATCGTCTTCGGGACCGAACACGACCGACGGCCGCAGGATCACCGCGGTCGGCACGGCGGCGCGCACGGCGGCCTCGCCTTCAGCCTTGGTGCGGGCGTATTTCGACGCCGACGCGGCGTCCGCGCCGAGGGCCGAAATCTGCACGAACCGCGTCACACCGCGCGCGGCGGCGGCCTCGGCGACGGTCTTCGCGCCCATGGCGTGCAGCGCCTGGAAGCCCTGACGGCCGCTCTCGAACAACACTCCGACCAGGTTGACGCAGGCCTCGGCGCCGTCCAGCGCCCGGCCGACGGAGCCGGGGTTGCGCAGGTTGGCCTGGACCACCTCGATCTGGCCGACGTCGCCGAGCATCCGCAGGCGATAACCCCGGCCGACATTGCGCGCGGCGACCCGCACCCGCCAGCCTTGTCTGGCCAGCGACCGGACAACCTGACGGCCGACAAAGCCGGTTCCTCCGAAGACGGTGACGAGCCCACGCATGACGGCGCCTTTTCCCTGCACGATTGCGCCCGGATAGACGAGGCGGGGTCCATGTGCAACGCGCCATTGACCGCATCAAGGCGGCGCCCTATGAGGCTCGCCTTCGCGCTGATCCGGGCTTCCGGAAAGGTATGCGAGCCCAGGTGGCGGAATTGGTAGACGCGCTGGCTTCAGGTGCCAGTGGCTTAACGGCCGTGGAGGTTCGAGTCCTCTCCTGGGCACCACCCTCCTCTTCGATATGGTAGAGAGTGAGAGAGGGAGCGACCGCATTTGGCCAATCATCTGCATGAAGGCGACATCCCGGCGGGCCTGTTCGCCGGCGTCGCGTCCGTGGCCATCGATTCGGAAACCATGGGCCTGAGCCTGCAGCGCGATCCGCTGTGCCTGGTGCAGATCTCGGCCGGCGACGGCGACGCCCACGTGGTGCGGTTGAACCGGCCGGCCTACGACTGCCCCAACCTCAAGGCGCTGCTGGTCGATCCCGCCGTGCTGAAGATCTTTCACTTCGGCCGCTTTGACATCGCCATGTTCGAGCGGCATCTGGGGATCACCACCACCCCCGTCTGGTGCACCAAGATCGCCTCCAGGCTCGCCCGCACCTACACCGACCGCCACGGGCTGAAGGACGTGTGCAAGGAGCTGCTTGGCGTGGACCTGTCCAAGGCGCAGCAGAGCTCCGACTGGGGCGCGGCGACCCTGTCGCCCGAACAGCTGGCCTACGCCGCCTCTGACGTCCTCTATCTGCACGGCCTGAAGGCCAGGCTGCAGGCGATGCTCGACCGCGAGGGTCGCGCGGCGCTGGCCCAGGCCTGTTTCGACTTCCTGCCCCAGCGCGCGCGGCTCGACCTCGCCGGCTGGGAAGAGGTCGATATCTTCGCACACAGCTGACGCGCATGACCGCGACGCCCCACCCCGTGTCCGCCCCGATCGACCGCGAGGCGGCGTTCGCGCGCTGGGAGCGTCGGCGGGCGCTGATCCGGGGCCTGCGCCGCGGCCTGCCGGCGGTGATGGCCCTGATCACCCTGGCGCTGATCACCATGGTCACGATGAGCGCCCTCAAGGCGCCGCACCCGGTCAAGTCCGACGACCCGATCATCCGCATGGTCGGCGCCCGTTTCCAGGGCCGTGTCGAGGACGGCCGCAGCTTCCTCATCGGCGCGCAGCAGGCGGCGCGCGACGAGCGCCAGCCGAACAAGGTCACCCTGGTCGAGCCGATCATGGTCGTCGGGGCCGAAACCGAAACCCCGCGCCGTCTGATGGCCCGAATGGGCGTCTACGACGAACAGACCCGCATGCTCCAGCTGACGGGCGAGGTGCGGATCGACGATGGGCTGGGCAACCGCGTGGCCTCCAACGACATCACCATAGACACCCGGACGGGCACGGCCGTCGGCCAGAAGGGGATCGAGGGAGATGGTCCGACCGGACAGGTGTCGGCGGACTCCTACAGCGTCAAGGACAAGGGCGACCGCATCGAATTCCAGGGCAGGGTTCGCACGCGCGTCAATCCGGAATAAGACGGGTCATGATCAAGTCGGGAGCGCGCATGCAGAGCGCGATTGGAAATCTTGGATGGGCGGCTCTGGCCGCGGCGGGCGTACTGCTCGGCGCGAGCGGCGCCCAGGCGCAGCTCGATCCGCGCGCGCCGATCGACATCACCGCCGATTCGTCGGAAGTGATCCAGAGCCAGTGCCAGTCGACCTGGAGCGGCGCCGTGGAGGCCCTGCAGGGACGCACGCGGCTGCGAGCCGACTCGGTCCGCATGTACAGCCTCAAGAAGGGCGACGGCTGCGGCGCCAGCGATCGCATGGAGGCCGAGGGCCAGGTGTATTTCGTCACCCCCGAGCGCACCGTGCGGGCCGACAGCGCCGTCTACACCTTCTCGGGCCAGACCATCACCCTGACCGGCAATGTCATCGTCGTGCAGGGCAAGAGCGTGGTGCGCGGCGACCGGCTGGTCATCAACACCCGCACCGGCCAGGCGCAGATGTCCTCGAACACCACCGGCCGCAACCAGACCGGCCGCGTGCGAGGGGTGTTTTACCCGGACCAGGGGACCACCAACTAGGTGGCGGCCGATAGCGACCAGAACGGCGAAGGCCTTGTCGTCGACCGGCTCGTCAAGACGTTCGGCGAGCGGCGGGTGGTGCGCGGCGTCAGCCTGCGGTTGCGGCGCGGCGAGGTCGCCGGCCTGCTGGGACCCAACGGCGCGGGCAAGACCACCTGCTTCTACATGATCACCGGCCTGATCCCGGTCGACGAAGGCTCGATCCTGCTCGACGGCCGGGACATCACCGCCTTGCCGATGTACCAGCGCGCCCGGATGGGCGTGGGTTACCTGCCCCAGGAGGCGTCGATCTTCCGTGGCATGACGGTCGAGGAAAACGTCCTGGCTGTGGTCGAGATGCGCGAGAAGGAAGCCGCCCGGGCCCGCGAGGTGACCCAGGCCCTGCTGGACGAGCTGCGCATCAGTCACCTGAAGACCGCTCCGGCCGTGTCGCTCTCCGGCGGCGAGCGGCGGCGCGTGGAAATCGCCCGGGCCCTGGCCAGCGAACCCAGCTTCATGCTGCTGGATGAGCCGTTCGCCGGCATCGACCCCCTGGCCATCGCCGACATCCGCGACGTGATCGGCTACCTCAAGGGCCGCGGCATCGGCATCCTGATCACCGACCACAATGTGCGCGAGACGCTCGACATCATCGATCGCGCCTCGATCATCCATGCCGGCGAGGTGCTGTTCGAGGGCGCGCCGCAGGAAATCGTCGACAACCCGGAAGTCCGCCGGGTCTACCTGGGCGACCGGTTCACCCAGGGATAGGGCGTCCCGTCCTTGTGGACGAACCGCCCGTCTGCGTTTGAGCTCATCATGTCGATGTCCGAGCAGGTCGTCAGGTCGGCCGGATGGCGCGACCCGACCTCGAGATAGATCGCCATGGCGTCGGACCTGTTGATCAGATGATGGCCGTCGCCCGCGCCCTTGGGAAAGGCCGCGCAGTCACCGGCGCGCAGCAGAGTCGCGCCGCCATCCTCGACCAGCGTCAGCTCGCCCTCGATCACATAGACAAACTCGTCTTCATGCGAATGCCAGTGCCGCTGGCTCGACCATCCTCCCGGCGGCAGGCGCATGAGGTTGACCCCGAAGTCCGTCAGGCCGCCGGCCTCGCCAAGGCGTTGGCGGACGCGGTCGGCGCAGGGGGCGTCGAACGGAGCCGGGTACCCCGAGCCCCGACGTTCAGGCGTCGTTGCGATGTCGATCCTTGGCATGGCGGCTCATCCCGCGACCTTTTGGGCCAGACAGCGCGGGGCGACCCCGTGGCCAGACCCGCCGCCCCGGCGCCGTGCAAGAACCGCGCCGCTTAAGGGGCGCGTTAACCGTCCGCCGTCCAAGCTGGCCCCCGGTTGTTTCAATGGGTGGGGGAAGCGCGTGGCGCTCGGTCCAAGACTTGAGCTGAGACAGGGCCAGAGCCTCGTCATCACGCCGCAACTGCAGCAGGCGATCAAGCTGCTGCAGCTGACCAACCTCGAGCTCGAGGCCTATGTCGAGGGCGAGCTGGAGCGCAATCCCCTGCTGGCGCGGGATGACCGCGACGGCGAGGCGGAAGCCGAGCCGACCCGGGTCGAGACGCCTGACTATTCCGCCGACCAGCTGCCCGACGGCGCGGCCCAGGCCGACATGGACGCCGGCCCCTCCGACCTGTCGCCGGGCGAGCGCGACACCGGAGACGCCGACACCAGCGAGCCCGGCCGGGCCGGCGGCGACATCGACTGGTCCCGCGCTGGCCGCGGCGCGACATTTGAGGGCGAGGACAGCCTGGAAGGCCGCCTGACCCGCGACAGGACGCTTGGCGAGCATCTCCATGACCAGCTGGCCGTGGCCCGCCTCAGCGAGCCGCAGCGGGTCGTGGCGGCGGTGCTGATCGACGCGGTCGACGACGGCGGCTACATGCGCGCCGACCTGGTCGAGATGGCCGAGCGCAACCGCCAGCAAGGCGCCGACCAGCTGGCCTTCATCGAGGAGGTGCTCACGGTCCTGCAGGGCTTCGAGCCGACCGGCGTGATGGCCCGCGATGTGCGCGAGTGCCTGTCGCTGCAGCTGCGCGAACGTGACCGCCTCGACCCGGCCATGGCCGCCCTGCTCGACAACCTCGACCTGCTGGCGCGCCGCGACATGGCCGGGCTGCGGCGAGTCTGCGGCGTCGACGACGAGGACCTGCGCGAGATGATCGGCGAGCTGAAGGCCCTGACGCCCCGGCCGGGCGCGGCCTTTGGCGGCGAGCCGTCGCAGCCCGTCGTGCCCGACGTGTTCGTGCGCGAAGGCTCGGGCGGACTGTGGCTGGTCGAGCTGAACACCGACACCCTGCCCAAGGTGCTGGTCGACCGGCGCTATCACGCCCGCATCGCGGGCGGCGCGCGCACCGACCAGGAGAAGACCTTCGTCCAGGACTGCCTGGCGAGCGCCAACTGGCTGGTCAAGAGCCTCGACCAGCGGGCCCGCACCATTCTCAAGGTGTCGAGCGAGATCGTGCGGCAGCAGGACGGCTTCCTGGCCTATGGCGTCGAGCATCTGCGACCGCTGAACCTGAAGACCGTGGCCGACGCCATCGGCATGCACGAGAGCACGGTCAGCCGGGTCACCTCCAACAAGTACATCGCCACCCCCAGGGGCGTGTTCGAACTGAAGTTCTTCTTCACCTCCTCGATCGCCTCCTCTTCCGGCGGCGAGGCGCACTCGGCCGAGGCGGTGCGGCACAAGATCCGCCAGTTGATCGATGCCGAGGGCGATGTCGGGGACGTCCATTCGGACGACGCGATCGTCGACATCCTCAAGGAGGCGGGCGTCGACATCGCCCGCCGCACGGTGGCCAAGTATCGAGAGGCCATGCGCATCCCGTCCTCGGTCGAACGCCGGCGAATGCTGCGGGCCTCGGCCTGATCGCGGACCGGATGGCTCGTTCGCGCGTTGCGAACCGGGTATGTTGTCGCCCATGGATCCCGTTGACCGCCGCCGGCCGCTTTCCGACCTCCTGACGGAGATCAGCGACGATCCTGATCCGGTCGTGACGATCGGCGAGATCGTGCACCGGCTGGGGCGGCGGTCTTTCGGCGCCCTGCTGTTCATCTTCGCCGCGCCCAACTGGCTGCCCCTGCCGCCGGGCTCCTCGACCTTCCTGGCCGCGCCGCTGATCCTGCTGGCTCCGCAGATCGCCCTGGGCATTCGCGGGCCGTGGCTGCCCCGGTTCATCGACCAGCGCGAACTGAAGCGATCCGACCTGGCCGGAGCCCTGCGGCGGCTGGTGCCGCCGTTGCAGCGGGTCGAAAAGGTCTCGCGACCGCGGCTGGTGTTCCTGTTCGGCCCGATAGGCGACCGGCTGATCGGCCTGACGGTGACCCTGCTGTCGCTGGTGCTGCTGCTGCCGATCTTCCTCGGCAACATGGCCCCCGCCGCGGCGATCGCCGCCTTTGGCCTGGCCCTGGTCCAGCGCGACGGCATCCTGGCCCTGATCGGCTACGGCGTGGCGGGGGTCAGCGTGGGCCTGCTGGTCGTCGGCTGGCGGGTCGCGGCGGCCTTTCTCACCCATATCGGCCACGTCCTGGGCCTGGTCTGACGGCCCGCCGCTCACAAACCGGCGAGCAGCGCGCGGCCGGCTTGACACCTCCCGCTCGCGGGCGCGTTCTATTCCCATGCAAGTGCAAGTCTCCGGCAAGCACGTCGACGTCGGGGAGGCCCTGCGTTCGCGGGTCTCGGACGACATAACCACCACCATCGGCAAATACTTCGACCGCGGCGGTTCCGCCGACGTCGTCGTCACAAAGGAGGGCTACGCCTTCCGGGTCGACTGCTCGATCCGGCTCGATTCCGGCCAGATGCTGCAGAGCCAGGGCCTGGCCGGAGACGCCCATGCGGCCTTCAGCGCTGCGCTCGACAAGATTGAGACCCGCGTCCGCCGCTACAAGCGGCGACTCAAGAGCCATTCGGTGCAGGCCGAGGCCCGGCGCGACGAGACGGCCGCCCTGTACGTCCTTCGCGCGCCTGACGACGAGGTCGAGGACTGGGACGGCGTCGACGACCACGCCCCGCCGACGGGCATGATCATCGCGGAATCCGAAGCGACGCTGGAAACAATGACCGTTTCGATGGCGGTCATGCAGCTGGACTTGACTGATTCCCAGACAATCGTGTTTAGGAACGCCGCCCACGGGGGATTGTCCGTGGTGTATCGCCGGCCGGACGGAAACATCGGCTGGATCGACCCAGAACGCACTCAGTCACAGAGCGGCAATGGAAAACGGGTAGTCGCCTGACACGGCGCGGCCCGCCTTCCGGCGCCGGTCTGAATCTTGCGAGCCTTGAGCGTATGAATATTGGAAATCTGCTCGAACCGCGCGCCATCGCGCCGCGCGCGGGAGGCGGTGGAAAGCGTCAGGTGCTGTCGGCGGTCGCCGATATCGCGGCCCGCAACTATGGCCTGGATGCGAACCAGGTGCTCGACGCCCTGCTCGAGCGCGAAGCCGCCGGCTCCACCGGCGTCGGGCATGGTGTCGCCGTGCCGCACGCGCGCCTGCCGGGCCTGGACCGGATGCGCGGCGTGTTCCTGCGCCTGGAGCAGCCGACGGCGTTCGAATCGGTCGATGACCAGCCGGTGGACCTGGTGTTCGCCCTGCTGGCCCCCGTGGGATCGGACACCGAACACCTGCGCTCCCTGGCCCGGGTGTCGCGCCTGTTGCGCAAGAGCGACGTGCGCCAGCAGCTTCGTCAGGCCCGCACGGCCGAGGCCATCTACGCCCTGCTGGCGCGCGAGCCGCAGTCAACGGCCGCCTGACGGCGGCCGCCTCTGGTGAATTCGGACTAGTGGACGGACACGGGCGCCAGTTCGTGGGCCAGGGCGGCGGCGACGGCGGAGTCCCGATCCCCGAGCACGGCCAGCCGTTCGCCATCCGCGCGGTGGACGGCGTAGAGGGTCTGTTCGGGACTGAGTTCGAAGCCGCGCAGCGCCGCCACCGGCGTGTCGGCGATGATCTCGGCGGCGGTCACCGGCCGGACATAGACCAGGTCGGGCGCGCCAAGGGCGGCAAAGGCCTCATTCGTAAGCAGTTGGGGCGTCATTTCGACCACCTCCTTCACTAGGTGAACGCAGCGGGCGGCCGCCGGTTCAGCCGGCCGGGCTGGCATTCTGTTTCCGGTCATTCGGCCGCCGTGCGAATGGCGATCCGCTGGATCATGCGTTCGGGCTCGGGGCGGGCCAGATCGACATGCAGCAGACCGTGTTCCAGCAGGGCGCCGCGAACCACCATTCCGTCCGCCAGCACGAAGGTCCGGATGAACCCCCGGGCGGCGATGCCGCGATGGAGATAGGCCTTGTCGGCGGCCTCGGGGCCGTCGCCACGCCGACCGGCCACGGTCAGCTGGTTGCCCTCGACCTGGATCTCGAGCTGGTCGGGCGAAAAGCCGGCCACAGCCAGGGTGATGCGCACATCACCGTCGTCGCGGGCTTCCACATTGTAGGGTGGGTAGCCTTCGGCGGCGGCCTTGGCGGCCCGCTCGATCAGGGCGCGGGTGTGATCGAAGCCCAGGAGAAACGGGCTGTCGAACAACAGGGGTCGTGTCGTCATCGTCTCAGAGTCCTCGCACAAGCGACTCCCGCCGGGCCGGCCCCTGTCGGGCGTCCGTCCGGCGGCTTGTCCTGATAGGTGGCGATTGGCGGGCCGCGACGCAAGACGGTGATCGACGCCGACCACGGTCGCCGGTCATTCCCCTGTCGGTTGAATCCCGGCGCAAAGGGGTTCACCTTCCAGGCGACCCGTCGAGCCGTCCGCGGGGCGGCGACGGACTCAACCCGGCCAGGGCGCGCAGACGCCGGCCGGCTGCGAAGGGAAACGCACCATGACCATGACCCTGCAGTCCGGCGAGGCGCCGCCGGCCGGTCGCGAACGCCTCTCCCGTGTGCTCGCCGTGGGGGCCACGCTCTACAGCCTGATGGCCCTGATCAGCGCCGGGGTGGCGGCCCTCGGTCTGTTCGGCCTGGGCGGCGTTG
>DAORNX010000070.1:0-8563 GCA_035441225.1 Caulobacter sp. | reverse complement strand
GCTGATGCATCGCCTGCGCGCCCTCGGCCTGCACTCCGCCGAGACGGAGGCCCTGGCCGAGACCTATTCCGCGTTTGTCCACCACGCCTGGAACGACGGGGCCGGCCGGTTCCGCAACTTCATGGCCTTTGACCGGACCTGGCTCGAGGATGTCGGTTCGGACGACAGCGTCGCCCGGGCCTGGTGGTCCGTCGCGGTCACCGCCTCCGAGGCCGGTTCTCCCGCCCTGCGCCGCTGGGCCCGCCATCTGGCCGAGAGGGTCGCGCCCCATCTGGACAGCTTCACCGCCCTGCGGACCTACGCCTTTCTCGTGCTCGGACTGACCAGTCTGGTGCGGGCCGACCCGGGGCTGGAGCGCGAACGCCAGCTGCTCGAGCGGCTCGCCCGGGGACTGGCCGGCCTGCTTGGCGGCCGCGAAGGCGCCGACTGGCGCTGGTTCGAGGACGGCCTGACTTATGACAACGCCCGGCTTCCCGAGGCGCTGCTTCGAGCGGGCCAGGTGCTGGACGACGAGAGCCTGACAACGGCCGGCCTGGGGGCGCTCGACTGGCTCTGTGGCCAGCAGACCGGCGTGGGCGGGGTGTTCCGCGCCGTCGGCACCGGCAACTTCGGCCGGCCCCGCACCGTCGACGATCCGTTCGACCAGCAGCCGCTGGAGGCCGCCGCCACAGTCGACGCCTGCGCCGCCGCCTTCGCCGCGACCGGCGAAGTCCGCTGGCTGGCCGAGGCTCGGCGCGCGTTCGACTGGTTCCTCGGCAAGAACGATCTGGGCGTCCCCCTGGCCGACCCGGTCACCGGCGACTGCTACGACGGCCTCACGCCGCACGGGCCCAACCTCAACCGCGGGGCGGAATCGGTGCTGTCGTTCCAGCTGGCGCTGTGCGCCCTGCTGTCGCTCGATCGCATCGCCCTGCCCGGCCCCCGTCCCGCCGTCAAAGCTCCCATGGAAGGCCGTTCCGCCGCCCGATGCCCAAGCTCCGTCACAGCGACCTCAGAATCCCTCCCAACCCCGCCCGCGTCGTCATTCGCCCCTTCCACATCGCGCCCGATCCCCAGCCGCTGATCGCGGGACAGGTGTCGCGCGCGCGACGGATCGTCGATGCCGTGCTGGCGATGGACATGCGCACCTGTGAGGCCGAACTGGCCCTGGTCAACCGCGACTTCGGCGACCGGCACTGGCAGACGCGCGGCGTGCACCTCGAGCGCTACGGCCAGATCAAGGCGCTGCTCGACCTCCGGCCGGGCCTCAAGGAAACGCGGAAGGCGCTGATCGGGGCCTATTTCTGTCACGAGTACAGCTATGCAGGGGCGGCCCTGACCAATCCCAGCATAACCCTGCACCCCGACCAGTCGGGGCTGGTCGGCGGGGCCGTGCGGGTGGTCATGTCGATGCGGGCCGTGGGCGAGGGTCACATCTCCTCGATCGCCTTTCGGGAGGGGATCGTCACCGCCGATGGCGAGGTGGTGCTGCTGCCCGAACCGCGCGTCGCCATGGCGGCCCACGCCTGCGATCCCCCGCCCGAGGGCGTGCCCGAGGGACCGGTCACGGCCTGCCGTTACGACGAGGCGTCGCTGTCCGGGACGGTGATCTTCCCCTTCACCCACGCCCAGCAGAACGGGCTGGAGGACCTGCGGCTGGTGCGATTCTCGGCCGGCGACGAGGCCCCGGTCTGGTACGGCACCTACACCGCCTACAGCGGCCAGAGGATCGCCTCGGAAATGCTGGTGACGCGCGACTTCCGCACCTTCGACCTGCTGCCGATGAGCGGCACGGCGGCCCGCAACAAGGGCATGGCCCTGTTCCCCCGCAAGGTCGCCGGCCAGTACGCGATGATCGGCCGCCAGGACGGCGAGAACATCTGGTTCCTGCGCTCGGACGACCTGCTCGACTGGAACGGCGGGGAGATGATCGTCTCGCCGCGTTACCCCTGGGAGCTGGTCCAGATGGGCAACTGCGGCGCGCCGATCGAGATCGCCGAGGGCTGGCTGTTGCTGACCCACGGCGTCGGGGCCATGCGCAAATACGCCATCGGCGCGGTGCTGCTGGACAGGGAGCATCCGACCCGCGTGCTGGGTCGCACGACGGCGCCGATGATCTCGCCGTCCGACGAGAACCGCGAGGGCTATGTGCCCAACGTCGTCTACACCTGCGGCGCCCTGGCCGTCGGCCGTCGGCTGGTCATCCCCTACGGCGTCGCCGACAGCTCGATCGCCTTCTGCTCGGTCGATATCGACGAGCTGGTGGCGGAGATGGTCTGAAATCTACCTCTCCCACTTGGGAGAGGGGGACCATGCGAAGCATGGTGGAGTGGGACGCGCGGTGATGGCCGGAAAGCTTAGTGCATCGGCCGCCCCGCCGCCTGACGTATCCGCACCAGCGCCGCGCTTGGGTCATCTTCAAGCAGCTTCGCGGGCAGGCGCAGCGTGTGAACGCCACGGTCTTTCAGCCATTCATCGCGTCGGGCATCGCTTTCCCGTCGGCCGGCGATGTCGTGCGATCCGCCATCGATCTCCACGGCCAGCCGGGCGGCGTGGCAATAGAAATCCAGGACGAACGGTCCGAGCGGGTGCTGTCGGCGGAACTTGAGCCCGTCGAGGCGGCTGTCGCGCAACGCCCACCATAGTCGGCGTTCAGGCAGATTCATGTTGGCTCTGAGGCGCTTGGCTCGCGCCCGGGTGGCGGGTGAGGTTGCGTCCATGGCTCAACACAACCATAGTTTATGCGATCATGCAATACACGCGGCGCGCGCGCCGGCCGCCACCGCGCCTCCCACTCCACCACCCTTCGGGTGGTCCCCCTCTCCCAAGAGGGAGAGGTTAGCGCAGGGCCGCGTTGATCTTGTCGAGGGCCGCCGAGCCGGGGGTCAGCTCGCTGTTCGACAGGGCGTTCAACGGCCGATGCACGGTGTTGAGCGCATCGTGCAGGTCTTCCGACTCCGGATCGACATAGAGCAGGCCGGTGACGATCTCGCCGACGGCCTGGCGTTCCTGGAGGTAGCTCATCGCCCGCACCCGGTCGGTCGCGTCGTAGTCGCCG
This sequence comes from Caulobacter sp., assembly GCA_035441225.1. Taxonomy (GTDB): domain Bacteria; phylum Pseudomonadota; class Alphaproteobacteria; order Caulobacterales; family Caulobacteraceae; genus Caulobacter. The sequence goes on along the minus strand of DAORNX010000070.1, from coordinate 5,526 downwards.
GCCACCTTGCGCAGCAGCAGGGTCGAGCCGTCGTGCTGGGCCACCTCGACCAGCGAGCCGGGCTCGTAGGACGCGGTGATCGGCGCGCGGCCGAGCAGCACGTCGAGCTTGTTGACCGCCTCGTTGTGCTCGCGCACCCAGTCGAAGCTCTTGGTCGAGCCCTTGTGGTTGTTGAAGGCGATGCAGGGGCTCAGCACGTCGATGAAGGCCGCGCCCTTGTGCGTCAGGGCCGCCTTGATCAGCGGCACCAGCTGGTCCTTGTCGCCCGAGAAGCTGCGGCCGACGAACGTCGCGCCGAGCTGCAGGGCCAGGGCGACCAGGTCGATGCCGCTGTCGGAATTGACCACGCCCTTCTTGGACCTGCTGCCCTTGTCGGCGGTGGCCGAAAACTGGCCCTTGGTCAGGCCGTAGACGCCGTTGTTCTCGACGATGTAGGCCATGTTGACCCCGCGCCGCATGGCGTGGGCGAACTGGCCGAGGCCGATCGAGGCGCTGTCGCCGTCGCCGGAGACGCCCAGATAGATCAGCTCGCGGTTGGCCAGATTGGCGCCGGTCAGCACCGACGGCATCCGTCCGTGCACGGTGTTGAAGCCATGGCTGGCGCTGAGGAAGTAGTCGGGCGTCTTGGACGAGCAGCCGATGCCTGACAGCTTGGCCAGGCGGTGCGGCTCGAGGTCGATCTCGAAACAGGCCTGGACGATGGCGGCGCTGATCGAGTCGTGGCCGCAGCCGGCGCACAGGGTCGAGACCCGGCCCTCGTAGTCGCGGCGCGTGAAGCCCAGCTTGTTGGTCGACAGCGACGGGTGATGGAACTGCGGCTTGACGATGTAGGTCATTGGGCCATCTCCCCGGCGGCGTTGACATCGACCGCGCCCATTCCGCGGGCCAGCTCGGCCTGGATGAAGCGCGCCGTGATCGGCGAGCCGTCGTAGTTGAGCACCTTCACCAGCCGGGCGGGATCAACCCCGCCCTCGTTGATCAGCAGGGTGCGCAGCTGGGCGTCGCGGTTCTGCTCGACCACGAAGACCAGCTCGTGATGGGCGATGAAGTCGAACACCTCGCCCGGGAAGGGGAAGGCGCGCACACGAAGGGCGTCGACCTGCAGGCCGCCGGCCTCGAGGCCGGAGAGGGCCTCGTCCATCGCCGGGGAGGTCGAGCCGTAATAGATCACGCCGTAGGCGGTCTGCTTCGAGGCCTTGCGAAGGACCGGCGCCGGCACCAGCGACTTCGCCGTGTCGAACTTGCGCAGCAGGCGTTCCATGTTGTCGACATAGACGGCCCCCTCCTCGCTGTAGCGGGCGTAGGGGTCGCGCGAGGTGCCGCGGGTGAAATAGGCCCCCTTCGACGGATGGGTCGCCGGCAGGGTGCGCCACGGAATGCCGTCGCCGTCGACGTCCTTGTAGCGACCGAAATCTGCGCCCGCCTCGAGCATCTCGGCGGTCATCACCTTGCCGTGGTCGAGGGTCTTGCGGTCGTCCCACTTGAAGGGCTCGATCAGCCACTCGTTCATGCCCATGTCGAGGTCGAGCATCACGAAGACCATGGTCTGCAGGCGGTCGGCCAGATCGAAGGCCTGGGCCCCCATCTCGAAGCACTCGTTCGGCCCCTCCGGCAGCAGCAGGACATGCTTGGTGTCGCCGTGGCTGGCGTAGGCGGCGGAGAGGATGTCCGACTGCTGGGTGCGGGTCGGCATGCCCGTCGAGGGCCCGCCGCGCTGCACGTCGAAGATCACCGCGGGGATCTCCGCGAAGTAGCTGAGGCCGATGAACTCCTGCATCAGCGAGACGCCCGGCCCCGAGGTGCAGGTGAAGGCCCGCGAGCCGTTCCAGCCGGCGCCGACGACGATGCCGATCGAGGCGATCTCGTCCTCGGCCTGGACAATGGCGTAGCGCGCCTCCCCGGTCTCCGGATCGTGGCGCAGCTTCTTGCAGTAGTCGATGAAGCCTTCCGCCAGCGAGGTCGAGGGTGTGATCGGATACCAGGCGCAGACGGTGGCCCCGCCATAGACCGCGCCGAGAGCCGCCGCGGTATTGCCATCGACAAAGATGCGATCGCCCACGGCGTCAGCCCGCTTCAGCTGCAGGCCGAGCGGCTTCAGGTTGGCCCTGGCGTGGTTGAAGCCGATATTCATGGCTTCGATATTGGCCGGGATCAGGGCGGGCTTGGACGCATACTCTTCGGCCAGCAGCGCCTCGACCACCGCCGGCTCGATGCCCAGAAGGTAGGTCAGCGCGCCCAGATAGATGATGTTTTTCAGCACCTTGCGCTTGGACGGCTCGGCGTAGGCGGCATTGCACAGGGCCGTCAGCGGGATGCCGACGACGGTGATGTCATCGCGGAACTTGCTGGCCGGCATCGGCTTGGTCGAGTCGTAGAACAGGTAACCGCCGCTATCGATCTCGGCGACGTCGCGGTCCCAGGTCTGCGGATTCATGGCGACCATCAGGTCGACGCCGCCGCGGCGGCCGAGCCAGCCGTTGCCGCTGACGCGGATCTCGTACCAGGTCGGCAGGCCCTGGATGTTCGACGGGAAGATGTTGCGCGCCGCGACGGCCACGCCCATCCGCAGGATGGCCTTGACGAACAGGCCGTTGGCCGAAGCCGAGCCGGAGCCGTTGACGTTGGCGAACTTGACCACGAAGTCGTTCGTGGCCTGGATCTGACGGGTCATTTCACGCCCCCGGCGTGGGTCATCTCGATGACGAACTTCTGCATGTCCCAGGCGCCCGTCGGGCAGCGCTCGGCGCAGAGGCCGCAGTGCAGGCAGACGTCCTCGTCCTTCACCAGCACCCGGCCCGTGGGCAGGGTTCCCGAGACGTAGAGGTCCTGCGTCAGGTTCAGCGCCGGCGCCTTGAGCCGGGGCCGCAACTCCTCCTCCTCGCCGTTGACGGTGAAGGTGATGCAGTCGGTCGGGCAGATGTCGACGCAGGCGTCGCATTCGATGCACAGCGGCGTGGAGAACACGGTCTGCACATCGCAGTTCAGGCAGCGCTGCGTTTCGGCCCAGGAGCGCGGGTCATCGAAGCCAAGCTCGACCTCGGCCTTCACGTCCGCCAGGGCCTGGGCCATCGGCAGCAGCGGGACCTTCTGCCGGTCTTCCGGCGAGACGTCGTTGTCGTAGCTCCACTCGTGGATGCCCATCTTCTGCGAGGAGACGAGCACGCCCGGCGGCGGCCGCAGCCGCAGGTCCGTCCCGCGGCAGAAGTGGTCGATCGAGATCGCCGCGTCATGGCCGTGGGCCACGGCCCAGATGATGTTCTTGGGCCCGAACGCCGCGTCACCGCCGAAGAACACCTTCGGGTGGCTGGACTGGAAGGTCGTCTCGTCGACGACCGGCATGCCCCAGTCGTCGAAGGTCAGGCCGATGTCGCGCTCGATCCAGGGGAAGCTGTTCTCCTGGCCGATGGCCACCAGCACGTCGTCGCATTCGAAGTGCTGGTCCGGCTCGCCCGTCGGCTTCAGGCTGCGGCGGCCCTTGTCGTCGTAGACCGGGGCGACCTTTTCGAAGGTCACGCCGGTGAGCCGGCCGTTCTCGTGGGTGAAGGCCTTGGGGACAAGGAAATTGAGGATCGGGATGCCCTCGTGCATCGCGTCCTCCTTCTCCCACGGCGAGGCCTTCATCTCCTCGAAGCCGGACCGGACGATGACCTTGACGTCCTCCCCGCCAAGACGGCGCGACGTGCGGCAGCAGTCCATGGCGGTGTTGCCGCCGCCGAGCACGATCACGCGCCGGCCGATGCGCTCGATGTGACCGAACGACACGCTCGACAGCCAGTCGATGCCGATGTGGATGTTGGCGGCGGCTTCATGCCGGCCAGGCACGTCGAGATCACGGCCGCGCGGCGCGCCCGTGCCGACGAAGATGGCGTCGTAGTCTTCCTCGAGCAGGCTGGCGAGGCTGTCGACGCGCTGGCCCAGGCGCATCTCCAGGCCCAGGCCGGTGATGAAGCCCATCTCCTCGTCGATGACGCTCTCGGGCAGGCGGAAGCGCGGGATCTGGCTGCGGATCATGCCGCCGGCCTTGCCGTCGGCGTCATAGACGGTGACCTGGTAGCCCAGCGGCGCGAGATCGCGCGCCACGGTCATCGAGGCCGGACCGGCCCCGATGCAGGCGACCCGCTTGCCGATCTTCGTCTCCGGCGCCGGCGGCATGCGGGCGGCGACATCGCCCTTGTTGTCGGCGGCCACGCGCTTGAGACGGCAGATGGCCACCGGCTCCTCGTCGACCCGGCCGCGGCGACAGGCCGGCTCGCAGGGGCGATCGCAGGTCCGCCCGAGGATCCCCGGGAAGACATTGGACTTCCAGTTGACCATGTACGCGTCGGCGTGCCGGCCTTGGGCGATCAGACGGATGTACTCGGGCACAGGCGTATGGGCCGGACAGGCCCACTGACAATCGACGACCTTGTGGAAGTATTCCGGCGCCTCGGTGTTCGTAGGCTCCAACGCGTAGAACTCCTCTCCCCCTGCTCCCGTGTCTGAGGGGGAGGGCCGCCCCGGCAGGGCCGCCGTCCCGAGCCCGCACCGGATGCTCGAACAGTTGTTTTATCCCGCGTTGAACGGCCTATCCAGCCCGCCGCGACGATTATTCGCCGCGGGGCGCCGGCGGTGGGGCGCGCGAGGTCATGCCGGCCGCCGCCGCGTCATCGGCGATCTGGTCGTCCGACGCCGGATCAAGTCCCGCGTCGTGCGGAATCGGGATCGGCGCGGCGGCCGTCTCGGCCTTGGCGGGAGCGACCGGCGCGGGGGCCTCGGGCAGTTGCCCCGCCGCCGAAGCGGCCGCCTCGTCGGCCACCGACTGGTTGTCCACCACGTCGCCCGATCCCGCGTTGAGGAACAGCAGCGCCGCCAGGGTCATCGCGATCCCGGCCAGGATGCCGACCAGCAGCCAGAACCAGCCGCCTCCAGATTTCTGAGCCATAAGTCGTCCTGATCCCCCTAGGTGCCCTGCCAGGTCCTGACCGGGCCGATATCCAGATGTACGAAGGCCGAGTCGGCATAATAGCCGACCCCGCCGCCCTGCAAGGCCAGCGCCGCGTCACGGAAACCCGTCAGCGACACATCGTTGAGCCGCACGTCCATCGCCTTGCCTTCCATGTGCAGGCTCTTCTTCGCCACCTGGGTAGCGCCGTTGGTCGCCGCGCTGCGCCCGCTCAGCATCTCGTTGGTCTCGGGCGATCGGAAGGCGGAAATGATCCGGTAGGGCTCCTTCGAGCCGGTCAGGGCCTGCAGCGTGAACAGGATGTCGAGCAGCCGCACGTCGATCGGGTGAATCTCGGTCGAGCGGAAGTCGCGCAACAGGCCGTTGACGGCCTGCAGGGCGTCCCAGACGTACCTGCCGCCGTCCCAGTAGACCGCTTCCAGGTCCTCGCCCGTGTGCAGATGGTGGAACTTCAGGTGGCGCGGCCCCGGCGGGGGCGGCGTCAGGGGCACGGGCGACAGCAGGAAGTCGGGATAGGCGTCCTCGGGATCGTCCCGCGGCCCCGGCGCTTCCGGCGCGGCGGGCGCGTCCTGGGCCCGGGCCTC
>DAORNX010000069.1:0-8592 GCA_035441225.1 Caulobacter sp. | reverse complement strand
GCCGGGCTCCGCCGTCGCGCCCGCGGGCCGTTCCGGCGGGGTCCACGGCCCGAGGCGCGGTTCGACCACCCGGTCGGTGATCCACCAGCCGACGGCGATGAACACCGCTCCGCCGGTGGCGGTGAAATACCAGTCGCCGGCAAGGTTGGCGGTCCAGGTCGGGTCCAGCAGCCGGGCGGCGGGCTCGGTGAAGCCGAGGATCAGGGCGTCGAACTGGCCGGGCAGGGGATTGCCGGCGAAGGAGGCGATCGTCGCGGAAAAGGCGCAGGCGAGGCCCGCGATCGGATTGCGCCCGGCGGCGGCGAACACCACGGCCGCCAGCGGCGGCAGCACGACGATGCCCGAATCGGCCGCGTGGTTGGACAGCAGGCCGATCAGCAGCACCATCGGCGTCAGCAGCGCCTTGGGACTGGCCCTGACCAGTCCCTCGATCGCCGCCGACAGCAGCCCGACCCGTTCGGCCACCCCGGCGCCGAGCATCACCAGCAACACCAGGCCCAGCGGCGCGAAGCCGGTGAAGGTCCTGGCCATTTCGGTCAGCAGGGTGCGGAGGTTGCCGGCCGACAGCAGACTCTTGGCGACCAGCACCTCCTGGGTCACCGGATTGACCGCCGTTACGCCCAGAGCGGCGCAGATCACGCTGGCGACGACGAGGCCGCCGATCAGCCAGACAAAGATGAACACCGGATCCGGCAAGCGGTCGCCGAACCGCTCGACCGCGTCGAGGATCCGGATTGCGAGCGGACGTCTGGTCATGGCCGTGCCCCCCGGCGGCGCCCGGAATCGGGCTGACCGGGGAGAAGTCTGCACGGGGACCACCGCCTCGCAAGCCCAACGACCGTCCTCCCGGGCCTCCCGCCCGGGACCCGTCCGCCCGCTTCCCGCACGGTGGGCATGACCGCGCGGCCCGAGCGGCTTCGAGAGGGATCCCGCGTAGGAGGACCGGGATCACGATGAAAACAGGTCCCGGTCCCCCCAACGGAGTTTGAACCCCTCACGGCCATGGGCTAGAAGGGCCGCGACTCCTTTCCGGGATGCCCATGGACGCCTTCCTCCTCCAGTATTTGCCGATCGTGATCTTCCTCGGGATCGCGACGGCCCTCGGCGTGGCCTTCATCCTCGCCGCCGCCATCTTCGCGCCCACGGCGCCGGATCCCGAGAAGCTCTCGGCCTACGAGTGCGGCTTCAACGCCTTCGACGACGCGCGGATGAAGTTCGACGTCCGGTTCTACCTGGTCTCGATCCTGTTCATCATCTTCGACCTGGAAGTGGCCTTCCTGTTTCCCTGGGCGGTCAGCCTGATGAAGCTGCCGCACGACCAGAGCATCTTCGCCTTCTGGTCGATGATGGGCTTCCTCGGCGTGCTGACCGTGGGCTTCGTCTATGAGTGGAAGAAGGGAGCCCTGGAATGGGAGTGATCGTCCCCGCGGGCGCCGCCGGCCGAACCACGGTCGAGGGCTACGATCCCCGGCTGCATGACCCCTATTTCGATGGCGTCAGCCAGCAGCTGGCCGACAAGGGTTTCGTCACGGCGGCCGCCGACGACCTGATCACCTGGGCCCGCACCGGCTCGCTGATGTGGATGACCTTCGGCCTGGCCTGTTGCGCGGTCGAGATGATGCAGGCCTCGATGCCGCGCTACGACCTGGAGCGCTACGGCTTCGCGCCGCGCGCCAGCCCGCGCCAGAGCGACGTGATGATCGTCGCCGGCACCCTGACCAACAAGATGGCTCCGGCCCTGCGCAAGGTCTACGACCAGATGCCCGAGCCGCGCTACGTCATCAGCATGGGCAGCTGCGCCAACGGCGGCGGCTACTACTACTACAGCTACAGCGTCGTGCGCGGCTGCGACCGCGTGGTGCCGGTGGACATCTACGTTCCGGGCTGCCCGCCGACCGCCGAGGCGCTGGTCTATGGCGTGCTGCAGCTGCAGAAGAAGATCCGCCGCACGGGGACGATCGAGCGATGAGCACGGATCTCGAGGCCCTCGGCCAGGCGATCGTCGCCAACAGCGCCGGCGCGATCACCAGCTATGACGTCGCCTTCGGCGAACTGACCGTCACCGGCCCGGCCGGCCGCGTGCTGCAGGCCGTGACCTTCCTGCGCGACCATCCCGATTGCCGGTTCCACCAGCTGGTCGACCTGTGCGGCGTCGACTATCCCGAGCGGCCGCTGCGGTTCGACGTGGTCTACCACATGCTCAGCCTGGTGAAGAACCACCGCATCCGGCTGAAGGTGCAGACCGACGAGGACACGCCCGTGCCCAGCATCGCCGGCGAGTTCCCGGCGGCCAACTGGTTCGAGCGCGAGGCGTTCGACATGTACGGCGTTTTCTTCAGCGACCATCCGGACCTGCGCCGGCTGCTGACCGACTACGGCTTCCACGGGCACCCGCTGCGCAAGGACTTCCCGATGACCGGCTACGTCGAGGTCCGCTACGACGACGAGCTGAAGCGGGTGGTCTACGAGCCGGTGAAGATCGCCGAATTCCGCCAGTTCGATTTCCTTTCGCCATGGGAGGGCGCCAGCTACGCCCTGCCTGGCGACGACAAGGCGGGGAGCTGATCATGGCCGTCCTTCGACACGGCCCTTCGGGCCTGCTCGGGATGACGTGCATTTTTGATGCGCCATCTCTCCACGTCATGGTGAGCAGCGCGAAGCGCGTGTCGAACCACGCAAGCTGCTCGACGGGAGTCCATTCCTGATGGCCGACGACGCCACCCTCCCGGCGATCCCGGAGACCCCGGTTCGCAAGTTCAACATCAACTTCGGCCCGCAGCACCCGGCGGCGCACGGCGTGCTGCGCCTGGTGCTGGAGCTGGACGGCGAGGTCGTCGAACGGGTCGACCCGCACATCGGCCTGCTGCACCGTGGCACCGAAAAGCTGATGGAGGCCCGCACCTACCTCCAGAACATCCCGTACTTCGACCGCCTCGACTACGTCGCGCCGATGAACCAGGAGCACGCCTTCTGCCTGGCGATCGAAAAGCTGCTGGGCGTCGAGGTTCCGATCCGCGGCCAGGTCATCCGCGTGCTCTATTCCGAGATCGGCCGGATCCTCAACCATCTGCTCAATGTGACGACCCAGGCCATGGACGTCGGCGCCCTGACGCCGCCGCTCTGGGGCTTCGAGGAGCGCGAGAAGCTGATGATCTTCTACGAGCGCGCCTGCGGCGCTCGTCTGCACAGCAACTACTTCCGTCCCGGCGGCGTCCACCAGGATCTGCCCGAAGCCCTGGTCGAGGACATCGACGCCTGGGCCGCGGCCTTTCCGAAGGTCTGCGACGACATCGAGACGTTGATCACCGGCAATCGAATCTTCAAGCAGCGCAACGTCGACATCGGCGTGGTCAGCCGCGACGACGCCATCGCCTGGGGCTTCTCGGGCGTGATGGTGCGCGGCTCGGGCATCGCCTGGGATCTGCGGCGCAGCCAGCCGTACGAATGCTACAACGAGTTCGAGTTCGACATTCCGCTGGGGATCAACGGCGACTGCTACGACCGTTACCTCTGCCGCATGCAGGAAATGCGCGAGTCGACCAGGATCATCCGCCAGGCCTGTGAGATGCTGCGCAAGACCCGCGGGCCGGTGATGACGCTCGACAACAAGGTCGTCCCGCCGCGGCGCGCCGAGATGAAGCGCTCGATGGAAGCCCTGATCCATCACTTCAAGCTCTACACCGAGGGCTTCCGTACGCCGGAAGGCGAGGTCTACGCCTGCGTCGAGGCGCCGAAAGGCGAGTTCGGCGTGTTCCTGGTCAGCGACGGCACCAACAAGCCCTACCGCTGCAAGATCCGCGCGCCGGGCTTCCCGCATCTGGCGGCGATGGACTTCCTCAACAAGGGCCACATGCTGGCCGACGTCAGCGCCATTCTGGGCAGCCTCGACATCGTGTTTGGAGAGATCGACCGGTGAGCGTTCGTCGTCTCGCGAAAGACCAGCCCGCCTCGTTCGAATTCAGCGCCGACACGCTGAAGACCGCGAACTGGTGGATCGCCAAATACCCGCCCGAGCGCAAGCAGTCGGCGGTGCTGCCGATCCTGTGGCTGATCCAGAAGCAGGAAGGCTGGGTCTCCGAGCCCGCCATCCGCGCGGTCGCCGTACTGCTCGGCATGCCGGTGATCCGCGTGCTGGAGGTGGCCACCTTCTACACAATGTTCCAGCTGGAACCTGTTGGAAACGTTGCCTTTGTCCAACTGTGCGGCACCACGCCCTGCATGCTGTGCGGGGCTAACGACCTGAAGAAGGTTCTCGAGGCGAAGATCGGCCCGAAGAACCACGTCTCGGCCGACGGCAAGTTCAGCTGGGAAGAGGTCGAGTGCCTGGGCGCCTGTTCCAATGCTCCGATGGCCGCGATCAACGACTACTACTACGAGGACCTGACGCCAGAGAGCCTGGGCCAGATCCTCGACGAGTTCGCGGCCGGCAAGAAGCCCAAGCCCGGCTCGCGCATCGGCCGGGGCGCCTCCGAGCCCGCCGGCAAGATCCAGACCCTGCTCGATCCGAAACTGTACGACGGCTCGGCGGCGAAGAAGATCAAGATTCCGAACCTGCCGGAGAAGCCCGGCAAGGCCAAAAAGGCGGACGCGCCCGCATGATCTCCCACCTTCCGCTCATCCCGGCGAAGGCCGGGACCCAGGCTTTTTTCCTGAGCGGACAGGGGCGCGGAGCCGTGGGCAAACAAACCTGGGTCCCGGCCTTCGCCGGGATGAGCGGTGTCTGGGATGCCTGATCCCGGGGAAGCCGAACTGCTGGCCAGGCGCGCGGCCTATATCGACACCCTGCGCGGCCTCTATCGTCGCGAGCGGCTGGCCGGCTTCTTCCTGATACTCGCCGGGTTCGCGCTGGTGGCGCCGTCCTGGTGGATCTGGAACTGGTCCCATCTGGCGATTCAGGTCGGCTACGGCCTGATCATGCTCGGCTGGGTCGCCTACATCTATGTCATCTGGCGCCGCACCGCCTGGCGTCGCGCCAATCCCTTCGATCCGAAAGCCTAGAGAACCATGGTCGGCATCCTCGAAGACAAGGACCGCATCTTCACCAACCTCTACGGGCTCCACGACTGGGGCCTGGAAGGCGCGAAGAAGCGCGGCTGCTGGAACGGCGTGAAGGACATGCTCGACGCGGGCGGTCCGTGGATCATCGACAACATCAAGCAGAGCGGCCTGCGCGGCCGGGGCGGGGCCGGCTTCGGCACCGGCCTGAAATGGTCGTTCATGCCCAAGGAGGTCCGCGAGGGCCGTCCGCACTATCTGGTGGTCAACGCCGACGAGTCGGAACCCGGCACCTGCAAGGACCGGGAGATCATGCGCCACGATCCGCACCTGCTGATCGAGGGTTGCCTGATCGCCTCCTTCGCGATGCAGGCGCACGCCTGCTATATCTACATCCGCGGCGAATACGTGCGCGAGCGCGAGGTGCTCGAGGCGGCGATCAAGCAGGCCTATGAAGCCAGGCTGATCGGCAAGAACAACATCCACGGCTGGGACTTCGACCTCTACGTCCATCACGGCGGCGGGGCCTATATCTGCGGCGAGGAAACCGCGCTGCTCGAGAGCCTCGAAGGCAAGAAGGGCCAGCCGCGCCTGAAGCCGCCGTTCCCGGCCGGCGCCGGCCTCTACGGCTGTCCGACCACGGTCAACAACGTCGAGAGCATCGCCGTCGCGGGCACGATCCTGCGCCGCGGCGCGGGCTGGTTCGCGGGCTTCGGCCGGCCCAACAACACCGGCACCAAGCTGTTCTGCGTCTCGGGGCACGTGAACCTGCCCTGCAACGTCGAGGAGGCCATGAGCATCCCGTTCCGCCAGCTGATCGAGGATCACTGCGGCGGCATCCGGGGCGGCTGGGGCAACCTCAAGGCCGTCATCCCGGGCGGCTCGTCCGTGCCGATGATCCCGGCCGAGCAGTGCGAAGACCTGCCGATGGACTTCGACGCCCTGCGCGAGCTGCGCTCGGGCCTGGGCACCGCCGCCGTCATCGTCATGGACAAGTCCACCGACCTGGTCCGGGCCATCGCGCGCCTCAGCTACTTCTACAAGCACGAGAGCTGCGGCCAGTGCACGCCGTGCCGCGAAGGCACCGGCTGGATGTGGCGGGTGATGGAGCGCATGGCCACCGGCGAGGCGGACATGAAGGAGATCGACACGCTCCTGGATGTCACCACCCAGGTCGAGGGCCACACCATCTGCGCCCTCGGCGACGCGGCGGCCTGGCCGATCCAGGGCCTGTTCCGCCACTTCCGCCACGAGGTGGAGGACCGCATCACCAGCTACCGCGCCGGCAAGCCTCACGTCCAAGGGGCCACGCTGATCGCGGCGGAGTAGGAGGCGGATGCTTCGCATCCTCCCCCTCGAATGCGGGACCATCACCGCGCCCGCCGAGCTGTTCCAGACCGGTCTGACCGGCCCGCGGACCGTGCCGGTCTACGCCTTCCTGATCACCCACCCGACCCGCGGCATGGCCGTGTTCGACACCGGCCTGCGGCCCGACATGGACGGCAGGCTGCTGTTCGGGTCCTACGCCTGCAGCCTGCCCGCCGGGCATGACCTGGCCTCACGCCTGCGGGCCATGGACGTCGATCCGGACCGAATCGGGCGGCTGGTCGCCTCCCACGCCCATTTCGACCACCTGGGGGCGGCCGACCTGCTGCCCAACGCTGACATCGTCATCCATGCCGCCGAGTTGGAGCGGTCGCTGGCCGATCACCCGAAGGCCCACGGCCGCGTGGCCCTGGAGATGGGCCACCGGCGGGTCCTGACCGGCGACAGCCACGACCTGTTCGGCGACGGCAGCTGCGAACTGTTCCACACGCCCGGCCACACCTGCGGTCACCAGTCGCTGCGGGTGAAGCGGGCAGGGGGGCACGACGTGCTGGCCGGCGACGCCTGCTATTTCTGCGAGACCCTGGAGCCGCTGGCCATGCAGCCGCATCCGGAGAACGGGGAGGTCTATCTGGCCACCCTGACCCGTCTTCGGGCCATGGCGCGGGCCGGCGATTTCATCGTCCCGGGCCATGACGCCGCCTTCCTGGCCGCGATCCCGTCGGCCAGCGCGCTGTCGGCGCCGTTTTCCCCCGTTTCCGGACCCCCCGATGGTTGACGCGGGGCGTGAAGCGATAGAGACAGCGCACCAACGCGGCGCCCGTTTCGATCGGCGCCGACGCGCGATTGCTCAGGTAGTGCAGCCCATATGCCCATAGCCAAGGTCAACGGCGTCGAGGTCGAGTTCGAACCCGGGATGACGGTCCTGCAGGTGGCCGAGCTGGCCGGCGAGGAAATCCCGCGCTTCTGCTACCACGAGCGCCTTTCGATCGCCGGCAACTGCCGCATGTGCCTGGTCGAGGTGAAGCCCGGACCGCCCAAGCCGCAGGCCTCCTGCGCGCTGCCGGCCGCAGAGAACCAGGAGATCTTCACCAACACGCCGATGGTCAGGAAGGCCCGTGAAGGCGTGATGGAATTCCTGTTGATCAACCACCCGCTGGATTGCCCGATCTGCGACCAGGGCGGTGAGTGCGACCTGCAGGACCAGGCCATGGGCTATGGCCGCGACGACAGCCGCTACGCCGAGAACAAGCGCGCTGTCGAAGAGAAGGAGATGGGCCCGCTCATCAAGACCGTGATGACGCGCTGCATCCAGTGCACCCGCTGCGTGCGGTTCATCACCGAGGTGGCCGGCGTTCCCGAGATCGGCCTGATCTCGCGCGGCGAGGACGTGGAAATCACCACCTATCTGGGCGCTGCCGTGACCAGCGAACTGTCGGGCAACGTCAACGACCTGTGTCCGGTCGGCGCCCTGACCCACAAGCCCTGGACCTTCAACTACCGGCCGTGGGAACTGAAGAAGACCCAGAGCGTCGACGTGATGGACGCCCTGGGCAGCGCGATCCGCGTCGACAGCCGCGGCGCCCAGGTGATGCGCGCCCTGCCGCGGGTCAACGAGGACATCAACGAGGAGTGGCTCAGCGACAAGAGCCGCTACGCCGTCGACGGCCTGGGCCGCCAGCGCCTCGACCGACCCTATGTGCGGGTGAACGGCAAGCTGGCGCCCGCGACCTGGGGCGAGGCGTTCGCCGCCGTCGCCGCGAAGGTCAAGGCGACCAGCCCCGACAGAATCGGCGTCATCGCCGGCGATCTGCAGGACGCCGAATCGATGAAGGCCGCGCTGGACCTGTTCCGGTCGCTGGGCGTGAACAACCTCGACTGCCGCCAGGACGGGACCGCGCTCGGTGGCGGGCCGCGCGAAAGCTGGCTGTTCAACACCACCCTGGCCGGCATCGAGCAGGCCGACGTGGTGCTGCTGGTCGGGACCAACCCGCGCCTCGAGGCGCCGGTGTTCAACGCCCGCCTGCGCAAGCAGTGGCTGGCCGGCAAGACCCGCTTCGGCGTGATCGGCCAGCCGGCCGACCTGACCTACGACTACGACTACCTGGGCGCCGGCCCGGCCTCGATCACGGGTCTGGCCAGGTCGAAGTCCGACTTCGTCAAGGCCCTGAAGGACGCGAAGAACCCGGCCATTATCATCGGCCAGGGCGCCCTGACCCGCGCCGATGGCGGGGCGGTGCTCAAGGCGCTGGCCGGCCTGGCCAGGACCTT
>DAORNX010000068.1:6318-8608 GCA_035441225.1 Caulobacter sp. | reverse complement strand
CCAGTTTGGCAGTATGTTGGGAGCGGAACCAGACCCGGGACTCGAGGCCTCCGCCGCCGCCGACGGTTCGGCCGACGCGGTCACGGCCGCCGCGAAGATTCGCAAGGAAGCCGAGATGGCCGCCGCCGCGAGCGCCGCGGCCGAGGCGCAGGTCTCGCCAGGCACGCCCTTCGTGGCCAAGGGCCCCGTTCATGGCGCCGACGCCAACGCCTCGGTCGTCACCTTCCAGGCCCGCAAGGCCACGACCCTGATCGTGCGCGGCGCGGACGGCTCGGTCTATTTCGCCCGCGCCCTGGCGGCCGGCGAGGCCTACCGCGCGCCGAACATCAAGGGCGTGGCCGTCGAGGTCGGCGACCCCGCGGCGATCGATGTCTTCGTCGGCGGCAGGCTCAAGGGGGCCATGAGCGCGACCACCGCCTCGGTCTCGTCCCTGGCCGGCTGAGCCCGTCGGATCATCGACGCGAAGTTTCGATGACGGGGTTGGGAAACCTCGCGCACGCGCCTACCTTGGACGTCTCATGAGCCACGACGATCACACCCACCTGCGGCCCTGGCGCCATATCGACCGGCGCAAGTCCCGGCAGATTCACGTCGGGCGGGTTCCGGTCGGCGGCGACGCCCCGATCACCGTCCAGTCGATGACCAACACCCTGACCGCCGACGCGGCGGCAACCATCGACCAGATCCGCCAGCTGGAGGAGGCCGGCGCCGACATCGTCCGCGTCTCCTGTCCCGACGTGGAGTCGACCGCCGCCCTGCCGGCGATCGTCAAGGCCGCCAAGGTCCCGATCGTCGCCGACATCCACTTCCACTACAAACGCGGCATCGAGGCGGCCAAGGCCGGCGCGGCCTGCCTGCGTATCAATCCCGGCAACATCGGCAGCCCTGACCGCGTGCGCGAGGTGATCCAGGCCGCCCGCGACCACGGCTGCTCCATGCGCATCGGGGTCAACGCCGGCTCGCTGGAGCGGGACCTGCTCGAAAAGTACGGCGAGCCCTGCCCCGACGCGATGGTGGAAAGCGCGCTCAGCCACGCCCGCATCCTGCAGGACCACGACTTCCACGAGTTCAAGATCAGCGTGAAGGCCTCGGACATCTTCATGACCGTGGCCGCCTACCAGCAGCTGGCCGACGCCATCGACTGTCCGCTGCACCTCGGGATCACCGAGGCGGGCGCGCAGCGCACGGGCACGGTCAAGTCGGCCATCGGCATGGGCAATCTGCTGTGGGCCGGCATCGGCGACACCATTCGCGTCAGCCTGGCCGCCGATCCGGTGGAGGAGATCAAGGTCGGCTTCGATCTGCTCAAGTCCCTGGGCCTGCGCCACCGGGGCGTGAACATCATCGCCTGCCCCTCCTGCGCCCGTCAGGGCTTCAACGTAATCAAGACGGTCGAGGCCCTCGAGGCGCGGCTGGCCCATATCGCCACGCCGCTGTCGCTGTCGATCATCGGCTGCGTGGTCAACGGTCCCGGCGAGGCGCTGATGACCGACCTGGGCTTCACGGGCGGCGGCAAGGGCTCGGGCATGGTCTATGTGGCCGGTCGCCCGGACCACAAGATGGACAACGATCGGATGGTCGACCACATCGTCGAGCTGGTCGAGGCCCGGGCTGCCCTGATCGAGGCGGAAGCGACCTCCGGCCTGCAGGCCGCCGAGTAGCGCCGCGACGTCTGGCCGCAGACGCCTTTCCTCAAATCGGGGAGGCTGACGTTTGAAAGATCAGCACATTGCGTCCAGAAACGGTGGTTCTGGTTACTCCCCAGTCACCCGGACCGGGACAGGAGACGCTTCGTGCCCACTCGGACAGAAAAACGCCGTGACCGCCTTGCGCTGCGCGCCTCGACGACGTTCCTGCTGAACTCCGTCGACCTGATGTCCCGGGTCGTGGGCGGCGATATCCTGCGCGGGGTGATCTTCACCGCCATCGTCGACGCCAACGTGCGCCACATCCGCCCGGGCGACGTGGTCGGGCAGACCTATTCGGAGGCCGGCGACCAGGTGCCCGACGAGCTGCGCCGGCCGATCAGCGTGCACGCCCTCGCCCTGGAACTCGACATTCCCTACGAAACGACCCGTCGCCATGTGAACGCCCTGATCGCCGATGGCTTCTGTCAGCGAACCGAGACCGGCATCGTGGTCCCCGGATCAGTCATCGCCCGCGACCAGATGGCCATGGCGCTGCGCCGCAATTTCGAGAACCTGCGCCGGCTGATCGGCGATCTGCGCGAAGGCGGCGTCGAGTTCGCGATCCACGGCGAAACGCTCCCCGGCCGGTGAGCGACCGGAGA
>DAORNX010000068.1:0-6308 GCA_035441225.1 Caulobacter sp. | reverse complement strand
CCCGCCGGCGGCCATATCGGGGGGGGGCAGGCGGCCGCCGTCGTCGTACGCCGGACGGCGCGTCCGGCGTGTGTCCTATCGCCCGCCGGGCCGGTGTTCCTGACGCAGGAAGATCTCCGCCTCCCGCGCCAGGGCCCAGCGGTGCGACTCCTCGCCGAACGGCAGGGCGAACAGGGCGGCCCCGTCCGGCGCCGACCGGTCCAGGCGCAATCGGGTCGTGAACGCCGCCTCGAGCCGGGCCTTCAACGCCGGAGGCGGGGGCGCGCCGCCGCCGCCTCGGGCCAGCGCCACCTGCTGGGCGACCATGTCCCTGTGCGCCGTGCCGCCCAGCCGCAGCAGAACCTCGACGATCTCGGCCACCAGTCCGTCGTCGCCGGCCTGCGCGCTTGCCTTTCGGCGACGCCGGTCCATGTAATCGAGAATGACGGCCGATTCGCCTGTTCGCCTCCCTGAGGGATCGGGACTCATCCCGCAGCCCGGCGACCGCCGCGCGCGATCATGCGGGGCCGTACGTTGCCAGCGCTCCGCCATGTCGACTTCCCCCCTCCGTCAGCCTGCCGACGATAGGCCGACGGCCGTATGCGGTGACGGGATGTATACTCATTTTGGGGAGTATGGGCGTCGCCGGCGCGAGCCGGCCCGGATCGGTCGCCGCCGGGGGGAGGGTTGATTGGGCTTGGCAGGGGAAGAGATCGAGGTCGCCGATGTCGACGAGGTCGCCCTGGCGGCCCGGCTGGCCGGGGAATTCTTCGTCCGGGGCGTCGAGATCGTTGCCCGCGCCCACGGCGGCGATCTGTTGCGGGGGATCATCTTCACCGCCATCGCGGTGGCCAACAGCGAGGCCGCGCCAATGACCGGCGGCGGCGCGCGCCGGCCGGTCAGCGTCATGTCGATCGCCCATTCGATCGGCGTGCCCTACGAGACCACCCGCCGGTACGTGAACATGCTGGTCGCCGACGGCCTGTGCGTGCGCGAAGGCCGGCGCGGGGTGATCGTCCCCGAACAGGCGCTGCTGCGTCCCGAACTGGAGGCCGCCTACCGCGAGACCTTCGTCAGCTTCAACCGGCTGGCCACGGCCCTGCGGCGCATGAGCTACGCGCCCGCCTAGGGGCGGTCGGCCCGTCGGCGGAAGCCCGGCCGTCCCCGCCGTCGCGGGACCAACCGGGCCCGGCCATGTCTCACGAACCGGAGGCCGGCGGCCCTAGTCGAAGACGATGACCGAACGGGCTAGTTCGCCGCGCTTGAGCTCCTCGAAGGCCTGGTTGACGTCCGCCAGCTTGATCCGCTGGCCGATCATCTCGTCGAGCTTCAACTTGCCGGCCATGTAGAAGTCGACCAGGCGGGGCATGTCGACCGGGAACCGGTTGGACCCCATCAGCGAGCCCTGGATGCGCTTCTCGCCGAGGAAGTCGGCGCCGTGCAGCTCGATCATCGTGCCGACCGGGATCATGCCGATGACGTTGCAGGTGCCGCCGCGGGCCAGCATCTTGAACGCCTGCTCGGTGGTCTTCTTCAGGCCGATGGCCTCGAAGCTGTGGTCGACGCCGCCCTTGGTCAGCTCCATCACCGCCTTGACCGGGTCGTCCTGGCTCGCGTCGATCACGTCCGTGGCGCCGAAGTGCTTGGCCAGGTTCAGCTTGGAGGCGTGCATGTCGATGGCGATGATCCGGCCGGCGCCGGCGATCGCCGCGCCGTTGACCGCCGCCAGACCCACGCCGCCGCAGCCGATGACGGCCACCGTCTCGCCGGCCCGGACGCTGGAGGTCTGCACCACCGCGCCGACGCCCGTGGTCACCGAGCAGCCGATCAGGGCCGCCCGGTCGAACGGCATGTCCTTGCGGATCGCGACACAGGCGTGCTCGTGGATCAGCATCTGCTCGGCGAACGACGACAGGTTGAGGAACTGGTTGAGACCATTGCCCAGACGCGGTTCGTCGTCCTTCGCCCGGCGCACGTCACCGCTGACGCAGCGGGCCATGTGGCCTGTGACGCAGTGGTTGCAGTGGCCGCAGAAGGCCGACAGGCAGGTGATCACATGGTCGCCGGCCTTGACCGTGCGGACCTCGCTGCCGACCGCCTCGACGACGCCGGCGCTCTCGTGGCCCAGCACGGCGGGCAGCGGGTGCGGATAGGACCCTTCGACGAAGTGCAGGTCCGAGTGACAGACGCCGGCGGCCTTGGTGCGGATCAGCACCTCGTGCGGGCCCGGCTTGTTGATCGTCACGTCCTCGATCTGGAGCGGCTTGCCCACTTCGCGAAGCACTGCGGCCTTCATCGACGTCTCTCCCCTTGAATTGGCTGGCCTGACGTTATCGCCGTTCACCCTGCGAGCGGAAGGCCTGCCGCACCGTAAGGCGGGAAGAATCTCGACGGGCGCGGCCGCATCCGATACCGATGTTCCTGGTAGGTGGAGACGAAACATGGCCGAACGCTTTGACATCTCCCGACGCGCCCTGGTCGGCCTGACCCTGTCGGCCGCGGCGAGCCCCGCCCTGGCCCAGGTTGTTTCTCCGGCCATCACCGCGGGTTTCCAGGGCCTCGACGCCGGCAAGGGCGTCACCGCCTACAAGGGCATTCCCTACGCCCGTCCGCCGGTCGGCGATCTGCGGTTCGCGCCGCCGCAGCGCCTGCCCCCGCCGGCCGGGCGACAGACCTGGACCCGGTTCGGACCACCGGCGATCCAGAACCCGTCGCCCTCGTCGGTTCATCCCACGTCCGAGCTCGGCAAGGCGCTGCAGGCCATCTTCCCGACCGCGGCCGAGGTCGCCGCCCAGAGCGAGGACTGCCTCTATCTCAATGTCTGGACCACGGCCCGCGGCCCGGAGACCGGCCGGCCGGTGATGGTCTGGCTGCACGGCGGCGGTTTCGCCTACGGCTCCGGCGCCTGGCCCATCTATGACGGGACCAACCTGGCGGCCGAGGGCGCGGTGATCGTCACCCTCAACCACCGCCTGAACGTGTTCGGCTATGCCGACCTTCCCGGCGTCCCCGGTTCGGGCAACGCCGGGATGCTCGACATCGTCGCGGCGCTCGAATGGGTGCGCGACAACATCTATCTGTTCGGCGGCGATCCCTGCAATGTGACCATCTTCGGCGAGTCCGGCGGTGGCGCGAAGGTCAGCTACCTGCTGGCCATGCCCCGGGCGAGAGGTCTGTTCCACCGGGCGATCATCCAGAGCGGCCCCGGCGTCAAGGCCGTGCCGAAGGACCGCGCGGCGGCGCTGACCGCCGATCTCTACGCCGAACTGGGCATCAGGCCGGGCGACATCGGCGCGCTGCGCGCCGTGCCGGCGGAACGGCTGGTGGCCGCGGCGGCGGCGGCCGAGGCGAAACAGCCAGGCGCGGGCTTCGACCGCGGTGGCTTCTCGCCGGTCGCCGACGGCGACATCCTGCCGATCCAGCCGTGGGACCCGGCGGCGCCCGCGACGGCGCACGACGTTCCGGTGATGATCGGCATCAACAAGGATGAGATGACGCTGTTCATGGCCTCCGCGCCCTGGTTCGGCCGGCTCGACCAGGCCGGCCTCGAGGCCATGGCCGGCGGCATGTTCGGCGCAAAGGCGCCGACGGTGCTGGCGGCGCTGAAACGCGATTTTCCGAACGACAGCCCGACCTACCTGGCGACGCATCTGGTGACCTACGGCCGGATGTTCGCCGGCTCGGTGCAGATCGCCGAGCGCAAGGCCGCCCAGGGCGGGGCCAAGGCCTATATGTACCTGCTGGAGTGGGAGACGCCCGTCGGCCCCTTCCGCTCGCCCCACACGCTGGAAATCCCGCTGGTGTTCGACAATGTCGACCGGGCCCGGGTGCTGGTCGGGGAGGGCCCGGCCCCGCAGGTGCTGGCCAAGCAGATGAGCGCCGCCTGGCTGGCCTTCGCCCGCACCGGCCACCCCAATACCCCGGTCATCCCCTGGTGGCCGGCCTACGACGCGGAGACGCGCTCTGTGATGGTGTTCAACCTGCAGAGCCGCGTGGTCAACGACCCCTATGCGGCCACGCGCAGGGCGGTGACCTGATTGCGTGGTTCGCCACGGGCTCTTCGAGCGCTGCTCACCATGACGTGGAGCAGGAACACGTCATCCTGAGCAGCACCCCAGGATGCGTGTCGAAGGCCGCACGGCCCGCTTTGACACCTGCCCTTCCGCGGCCTAACGCCAAGCCATGACCAGCCGCACCCTTTTCGCGACCCGCCTGTTCGAGGCCAGCCTGGCCGGCGGCAAGGGCTTTTCCGCCCTCAACGCCGACCTCGAGGACGCCTGCCGCATGCTGGCGGCCGAGGACCGGGCCGGGCGCGCCTGGTGCAGGGACAACGGCTATCCGGGCTACACCTCCTACGCCTCGCTCGACGACCTGCCGACGCGGGTCACGGCCTTCGGCGACCTGAAGCGCAGGCTCGACAGGCAGGCGGCCGCCTTCGCGGCGGAGGTGGCGTTCGACCTGAAAGGCCGACGGCTGGTGATGGACAGCCTGTGGGTCAACATCCTCAGGCCGGGCGGGACCCACACCAGCCACATCCACCCGCACAGCGTGATCAGCGGGACCTACTACGTCGCCACGCCCCCCGGAGCCTCGGCGCTGAAACTCGAGGATCCCCGCCTGCCGATGATGATGGCCGCGCCCGGCCGCACGAAGGATGCGCCGGAGGACCTGCAGACCTTCGTCTACGTCACTCCGGCGCCGGGAACCGTGCTGATGTGGGAGAGCTGGCTCAGGCATGAGGTGCCGGCCAACGGCGCCAGAAGCGACCGCATCTCCGTCAGTTTCAACTACGCCTGGCGCTAGCCGGCGGTCGCCCTAGTAGGCGGAAGTCCGCTTGCGTTCCTTGGCCGCCAGGGCGCCGGGGATCGCGAGGAAGGCGGCGAGCATCCACAGGGTCGTGGCCACGATCAGCCCCCGCTGCCACAGTCCGACGTCGGTCTTGTGCACCAGGTTGAAGCCGCCGACGTTCATCATCAGCGCCAGCAGCACGGCGCTGGCGAGGAAGCAGATCACGGCCAGGGTCTTGGGGCCGGACAGTTCCGTGCGGTCGCCCATGGCCAGGAAGGCCAGCAACGGCGCGGCGATGCCGGCGTAGACCAGCTTGTAGGCCTCGTGCATCGGGTCCGGCATCGGATGCAGGCCGCCGATGATGAACGAGACGCCGTAGAGCGCGATGGCGACGGCCGCCAGGGCCGGCATCAGCACGCCGCCGCCCAGCTTGCGCATGCCGAGCAGGAAGCCCAGCCCGCCGACGATCATCGCGCCACCGACGGCCATGATGCCGTAGTTGAACAGCTGCGCCGACGGCGAACCGGCCTGGCCCAGTTCGCTGGCGAACTGGGTCATGTGGTTGTAGCCCGGCGACATGAAGCCGCCCGCCACGATCACGCTGTAGAAGATGAGCGGGCCAAGGGCCCCGATTCGCAGCAGCAACGAGGCGAGCATTCCTGGCCTCCCCCTTATTGGTTTTTCCCGGCCTCGACGCTCGCAGTCCCTCGCGGCGGCGTCAACGCCATGCCCGTTGCAGGTGAGCGGGCTTCCCCTCTAGGCCTCTGCCTCCCGGGCGCCCAGCAGCCGCAGGACGCGGGGCCAGACCTGGAAGAAGGCCGAGAAAAAGCCGACCACTGTCGCCAGTCCCTGGAACAGGGACCAGACCGTATCCAGCAGCGGATTGGCGAACACCAGGCCGGCGAGGCGGAACAGGGCCTGGCTGACCAGGATGCGGAACTGGGCGTAGACGGCCGAGTACTCGATCGAGACATGGCCGATCCAGGCCGCCGTGATGGCGCCCAGCACCGGGGCCCACAGCAGTGGCAGAAACAGCATCAGGGCCAGCAGCACGATGACCAGCCGGGTCGCCACGGTCTCGCGCCCGGCGGTCAGCGTGGCGACCAGCGCGGCCAGCACCGCCAGGGTCAGCGCCGCCAGCGCCACCGGCAGCACCAGATCGGCCACCCGGACCAGCGGGGTGGGTGTCAGCCAGGCCCCCGCCAGCACGGCCACCAGGGCCAGGACGTAGCCCGCGAGCCAAGCCGCGCCATACTGGCCCAGCCGGGTTCGGATCAGCGCCGTGTTGAACATGGCCGGCCCCTCCCCTTCCCTCAGATCGCCGCGGCGGCGTAGGCCACGCCGCCGTCGACCGCCAGGGTGATCCCGACACAGTAGTCGCCGGCCCGCGAGGCGAGGTAGATGGCTGCCCCCTGCATGTCCTCGTCCGTGCCGATGCGGCGTGAGGGTATACGGGCCGCGACGGCCTCGGACTGGTCCCGGGCGGTGATGTTCATGTCCGAGGCGAAGGCCCCCGGCGCGATGGCGGTGACGACGATGTT
>DAORNX010000067.1:0-8648 GCA_035441225.1 Caulobacter sp. | reverse complement strand
TGTCAGGTCGGCGAGAAACTCGGTGTGGCCGGGAAAGCGGAAGCCGGCGGCGTACAGCGGGGCCTTGGCGATCGGAGCCGTGACCAGGCCGCTCACCGCGCCGGACAGGGCCAGGCCCGCCCCGGTCTCGATCCAGCGAATGACCGCGGCGCCGTTGGCCGGACTGGGTTGGCCGGCGACCACGGGGGCCGACAGGGGCAGGTCGAGCACAGGCAGGGCGTCAGAGAAGACGGCGGCAGCCTCGTCGGGGCCGGCCACGGTGCGGATCGGGATCGGCGCGCCGGGCGCCGAGGCCAGGGCCAGGGCGTCGCCGATGATCATGAAGGCTGGTCCCTGGTCGCGAAGCGCTCGCCAGGCCTTGACCGAAATCTCCGGGCCGATCCCGGCGGGATCGCCCAGACTCAGGGCCAGTGGCGCCGTCGTCACCGCGTCTCGATGGTCGCGCTTGTGCGCAGGTCGCGCAGAATGCGCTTGGAGATATTGGACAGCTGGACGCCCATCAACCGCGCCTCGACCTGTTCGGGGGTCGGCAGCTGGGCGCCGCCGGAGCGGCGACCGCAGACCATGATCAGGTGCAGGCCGAGCGGCGTGCGAATCGGCTGCGACAGCTGACCGTCGGGCGTGGTGTTGACGGCCTGCTGGAAGGACTCGGCCAGGCCGCCGAGTTCGGCCTCGCCCAGGTCGCCGGCGAGCACGCCGTCCACGGCGCCGGCCTTGGCTTCGAGGTCGGCGCAGCCGGTCACCTGGCCACGCAGGCCTTCAAGGGTCGCTGCGGCGGCCTGCACCTGTTCGGCGGGCGCGTCCTCGGCCAGGGGCACGGCGATCTGCTTGAGGCTGACCATCGTCACGTTCGACCCGGCGCGCTTGTTGCGCAGGTAGATGATATAGACCCCGTCCTGGGTCGCGATCGGCGGCGACAGTTGACCCGGTGGCAGCTGGTCGAGCACCGCGTCGACTTCGGCCGGCATCTCGCCGGCGCTGATCCAGCCCGCGTCCCCGCCGTTGGCGGCGGTCGGCGAGGCGGAGAACTGGCGGGCCACGGCGGCGAACGGCGCGCCCTGCCGCATCTGATCGATCAGCGACTGGGCGCCCTGGTAGGCCACCTGCATGCCGCCGACGCGGGCGGCGTCGATGTAGACTTCGCTGATCTGGAACTGCGGCTTGCTGGCCTGGGCGGCCAGCCGGTCGAGCGTCGCCTTGATCTGGTCGCGGCCGATCCGCAGCCGGCCCCGGAACCGCCCGCTGATATAGCCCTGCCAGCTGATCTCGGCCCGCAGCTGGGCGCGCAGGGTCTCGACCCCGACCCCGGCGGCCCGCAACTGCGCGAGCAGCTGGTCGGCGGTCATGTTGTTGGCCCCGCGGGCCATGTCGGCGATCGCCTCATCGACTTCCGCGTCGGAGGCGATGATCTCGATCTTGTTCTCGCGTTCGACCCGCCGCAGCTCCTGCAGCTCCAGCCGTTCCTCGATCAGGCTGCGCAGAGCCTCGCGCTGCAGCTGGGGCAGGTTCTCCTGGGTCGGCTGAATGCCCGCGGTCAGCACCAGCAGGCGCATGCGCTGGACCAGATCGTAGGTCGAGACGATGTCGTCATTGACGATCGCGGCGACGCTTTCGGAGACCGTCGGCAGCGGCGTTTCGGGGGTGGCCAGGACCGGACCAGCGGGCGTCTCGGCCGCGGGCGCCGCGGGCGCTTCGGCCGGAGCCGCGGCGGGCGTGTCCTGGGCGGCCGCCACGGGGGCGAGGCCAAGGCTTACGACGGACGCGGCCGCCATGGCCAAGCCCGTCAAACTACGCGCCGACGTCATCAATCTGGTCGTTCCCTTGAGAGTTTGGCCCGGCGGAAACGCGGATTTCCGGCCGTTCGTCATTGCCTGTAGCCTTTATCGCCCAATGTGGCGAGGGTTAGGCGCAGGATCACCGAGTCCGACGGGCCGAGCGTCCGGTTATAGGTTTCCTCGTGCACCCAGACCAGCGCCAGGTCGAGGCAGTCGTCCCGGTACAGGCCGCCGAATTCCTGCCGGCGCCAGACGTCGCTCTCCACGTCGCGGACCCCGGCGAAGGTCACGCCCCAGTTGCCGGCGATCATCACCTCGCCGGCGAAGTCGATATCCTCGCGCTGAACGCCGTTGATGTCCTGGTTGTCCCGCAGGTAGCGGACGAAGCCGCGGGCGCGGTCGAAGTCCAGGTTCGCCCCGAACTCCATCCGCCGCACGTCCCAGTTGGAAGCGTCGAAACGGGCGCGGGTGAAGAAGTTCAGGCCCTCGATGGGATTGCCCTCGGCGGCGACGATCCAGTCCGAGGCCTTGGGCTGCAGGCCGCTGCGGGCCGGGAACTGAAGGTCGGGCTCGGTGCGCAGGCTGCGGCCGATCAGCAGGCTGACACCCCGGCCGTCGTCGTAGAGGAGGGTGGCGCGGGCGCCGACGTTGAGTCGCCGTCCGCCCTCGTAGAGATCGAAGCCGGGAAACTTGTTCGCCCGCAGCAGGTTGGTCTCGTCGAACTCGAGCACCGAACTGTCTTCGTTGGCCACCAGCGGGTTCGGATCGCTGTCGGGTGACAGGGCGACCTGCAGCAGCGGCTCGAGGATGACCGTTCGGTCGCCGTCGCGGCGATAGAGCGGATAGCTGACGTCCACCCCGATCACGCCGTTGGCGCGGGTGATCGTCTCGTCCTGGCCCGCGTTCGGTGGCGGCAGGTCGCTGAGATTGAAGACGTCGGCCCTGGCTTCGGCGAACGGCGACAGCCGCAGCCCCCCGGCGAAGGTCACGCTGCTGCGCCAGTCGAAGCCGGCCGACGCCCGGCGACTGTCGGTTCCCGGCTGGGTGGCCACGTACTGCGACTGCTCGCGGGTCAGGCCGACCGCCCGGCCGCGGAAGCGCAGCCGTCCGCCGAACACCGGCCCCTCCGGCTCCCAGTAGCCCTCGACAAGGGGGGCGATGGTCGGAAAGGTCCGGTCATTGTCGCCGGGCCGCAGGCCCTGGATGCTGACGGCGGCGATGCTGAAATAGGACCGCGCGTCCTGCCGCACGGCGTAGATCTGCGAGGTCAGGCGCTTGTCATCGGAGGGGATCAGCCCGCGCTGCGCGTAGATGTCGCTGATGTCGTACTTGTCGAAGATCAGGTCTTCAGACGCCCGTTCCGCGGCGAACCCCCATTTCCAGTGGTCGGCCAGGTCGAACGCGCCATCGGCGAGGATGTAGCTGCGCGAGGTCTGGTCGCCGATCCGGTCGCCGTCGCCATCCAGGTCGTATTCGTAGGTATAGCCGAAACGGGCGTTGACCTGGCCGGACTGGAAGCGGCGACGCCACTGGAAGTTCACGAACGGATTGACGTTGGTGTTCAGTTGCGGGCTGATCACCAGGTCTTCGGACGGCGAGATGATCCAGGCGTAGGGCTGTTCATAGGACAGGCCCCGGCGCTCGGAGCCGACGATCTTGGGCGGCAGCAGGCCCGACTTGCGCGGGGCGCTGGGATCGGGATGCCAGAACACCGGGGCGTAGAACACCGGCACGCCGAACATCTCGATCACGGCGTTGCGGTAGTAGATGACCTGTTTGTCGCGATCCTGGACCACCTTGTCGGCGCGGATCGACCAGGTGGGTGGCCGGGCCGGGTCGGCGGCGCAGATCTCGCACGGGGTGTAGATCGCCTTGTTGAGTTCGTTGACCGTCTCGCTGCGCCGGACGGCGGTAGCGGCGGCGATCTTCACATTGTTGGCCATGCGGGCCGAGAAGCCCTCGGCGACCCCGGCGCGCAGCTCCTCGTCGAGCGTCATCACGTCGGCGAACGTCACCGCCCCTGACGGGTCGATGACGACCACCTTGTCGCGGGCGGTGATGACCCCGCTCTTGATGTCGTAGGTCACCTCGCCGGCCCGCAGCGTGCGGCCGCGATAGCGGATCTCGACCCCGCCGCGGGCTGTGACCATCTGGTTCCGGTCGTCCTGGATGAGCAGGTCGGATTCCAGGTAGAATCCGCGTTCGCCCAGGCCGTCGTCCTCGGCGGACGCGACCGGGGCGGTCGCGGCCGGGGCGGCGACGTCCGCCGTCTGGGCGGTGGCGGTTCCCCCCGCGGCCAGCGCCATCAGGGCGCCGCCGGCCCACAGGCGGGCATGTCCGGCGAAGCGACGAGCTTGGTCCATCAGGCGCTCTTTCTCCCGGCGGCGCGGCCCCCGATGATTCCCCCGTCCTCCGTATAGCAAAGCAGCGTCCGATAACAGCGCAAGCAGCGGCGGCGCCCAGGCGGCCGCGAAGGCCGGCACGATCTCGGCCTTGCCGAGCGCGCCGCAGAACTGGTTGAAGAAAAAGAAGATGAACCCGAGGGCCACGCCCGACGCCGCCAGGGCGGCCAGGCCCCCCAGCCGCATCAGCCGCAGCGAGAAGGCCGCGGCCAGCACCGACAGGGCCGCGTAGAGCAGCGGCGTGGCCAGCAGCTGGTGCAGCCTCAGGCGATAGGGCAGGGCCGAGAACCCGGCCGCCTCCGTGCCGCGAATCGTCGCCGGCAGCCGCCAGAAGGCGATCGCGTCGGGCGTCGTGAATCGCTCGATCGCCGCCTGCTCGTCGAGCGTCGAGGGGATCGACAGGGTCTCGGACCGCACCGAGCCGGCGCCGGGCGCGGCCTCGCGGACGCCGCGCAGGCGCCAGTATCCGGGCATCAACCGGGCTTCCTCCGCCTCGAGCCGGCGGGAGAACTCCAGGCCGCCCAGGGGCGTGACGCGGTAGATGAACATCGACACGTCCTTGAGCCGCACCGTCCCGTTGACCTCGTCATGCGACCGGGCGCGGATCACCACCTGGGAGGTGGCGTCGCCCTGCCTCAGCCAGGTGTCCTTGGCGGCCGAGGTCTGGAATTCCTCGGCGATCGCGGTGCGTGACCGCTCGAACGAGGCCCCCAGCATCGCGGCCAGCGGATTCAGCGCCGAGACCGTCGCCGCGCCCACGACGAAGGCGGCCACGGCGGCCGGCAGGATGAACCGCCAGGCCGAGACGCCGGCCGCGCGCATGGCGATCAGCTCGCTGCGCCGGTTGAGCCCGACGAAGGCGGCCAGGGTCCCGAACAGGAAGGCGAACGGCAGCAGGGTCAGAATCGTCGACGGGGCCTTGAGCATGGTCAGCCACAGCAGGCGCGGAAAGCCTGCGTCGCCCCGACCACCGACGGTGCGCGAGACCTCGACGAAATCGATCAGCAGGATCACCGCGCCGATCACCGCCAGCGCGCCGGCGACGCCCGCCAGGGTTCGTGTCAGCACATAGCGCTCAAGCCGGCCGATTCCGCGGATCATGACGCCGCTCCGCGCTGGCGGCCGGCCGTGAAGGGCAGCCATTCCCGCCAGCCGCTGCGCCGCTCGACGCGCCGGAACAGCTGGCTGAACGCCCAGGCGCCGGCCAGCACAGGGATCAGGTACTGCATCAGGTTCAGCCACGGGCTGTCCTCGGCGGCCGACTGCACGGCGAAACCGAGAATCCGCACCACGGCGGCGGCGGCCCCCGCGACGGCGATGCGGCGGCCATAGCCCAGCCGGCTGAAACTCGACCCCAGCACGGCGGCGCAGGCCATCATCATGAAGGTGATGCTGTAGAGCGGCGAGGCCAGCCGGGCGTGCCCCTCGGCCAGCAGCTTGTTGCGGTTTTTCCGCTCGTAGGATTTCGAGAGATCCGGGAACAGCAGCTCGTGGAGGTAACGGTCCGACGCCTCGTAGGTCACACCGCCCCGCGTGTTGAGGAACGGCGTCAGGTCCAGGGCGTATTCCTCGAACGACAGGTAGTTCAGCACGCCCGTGCGCGAGAACTCCTGGTTCGAGCCGTTGCTCATGACCAGCACCGGCTGGCCTTCGCGGTAGGTGATGCGGCCTTCCTTGGCGGTGTAGGTCGTGGCCCCGCCCTTGTCGGTCCGATGGTGGATGAACAGGTTGCGGATCAGTCCGTCGCTTTCGACCGTCTGGCCATAGACGGTCAGGCGCGGCGCGGGTTCGGTGAATTCGCCCTCACGCACGAGGGTCGCCGCCAGGTCGGTCTTGGCGGCGTAGAAGATTTCCCGCATGGCCCGGTACGAGGCCGGCTGGACCCAGAGGTTGATGAACAGGCCCACGATGGTCGCCGCGACCGCCAGCTGCAGGCCAGGCGCGACCACCCGCCAACGGCTCATGCCGGCGGCGTAGCAGACGACCAGTTCGTGCTCGGCGTGCAGCCGGTTGAGTCCGACCAGGGCGGCGACGAACACGGCGATCGGCAGGGTCAGGTTCAGCAGCTGGGGCATGGCCAGCACGATGACCTTCAGGAACACCCAGGCCGTCTGGCGTTGCTCGATGATGATGTCCAGCTGACCCAGGCTCTGGCTCAGCAGGCCGACAGCCCCCAGGGCCGCCGCCGCGAGAAGCGTCGGCGCCAGGAGCTGGCGGAACAGATAGCGCTCGATCAGACGCATAGTGGGGGAAGCTGAACCCGTCTGGAGTCAGGGAAAACCCCAATCGGGGGGCCGTCCGTTCTATACGCCCGAACAAGGGCGATACAACCGCCCAAGCTTTCCTATGGCCGCCGGTTGGACTATGCCCGCCGGACAGATCTGAGGAGTTATCCATGCGCATCGAGTTCGTCGCCGCCGAGGCGGCCAGGGTCCTCAAGGGCGGCGCGGTCGCCGTGATGGCGTTCGAGGGGGGCAAGCTCTCGACCGCCGCCGAGGATATGGACAAGGCCACGGAGGGCGCGGTGACGCGGGCTATCGCCGCCGGCCGGTTCGCCGGAAAGCCGGGCCAGACCGTTGAACTGCTGGTTCCCGCGGGTCTCGATGTGCAGCGCCTGGTGGTTGTGGGATCCGGCCCGGACAGCGACTGGGGCGGTGACACCGCCGAACGGTTCGGCGCCCAGGCCTTCCAGACGGTGAAGACCAGCGGCGCCGAGACCCTGCATGTGATGATTCCCGGCGGCAAGGCCGGCGAAGCGGCCCGCGCCGCCCTCGGCGCGACTCTCGCCGCCTACCGCTTCGATCGCTATCGCACCACCGAGAAGCCCGACGCCCGGCCATCGGTGAAGACGGTGAAGATCCATACCGACGACGTAAAGGCCGCCGAGGCCGCCTTCGCGCCGCTCAAGGCGCTGGGCGAGGCGATCTACTTCTCGCGCGACCTGGTCTCCGAGCCGGCCAACATCCTCTATCCGGCCGAATTCGCCCGTCGCGTCAAGGCGCTGGAATCGCTGGGTCTCGAGGTCGAGATCCTCGACGAGGAGGCTATGGTCAAGCTGGGCATGGGCAGCCTCCTGGGTGTCGGCCAGGGCAGCGTCCGCGACAGCCAGCTGGCGGTGATCCAGTGGAAGGGCGGCGGCGACGAGCAACCCGTGGCCTTCGTCGGCAAGGGCGTCTGCTTCGACACCGGCGGCATCAGCATCAAGGGCGCCGAGGGCATGGAGGACATGAAGTGGGACATGGGCGGCGCGGCCGCCGTGGCCGGCGTCATGCACGTGCTTGCGGGCCGAAAGGCCAGGGTCAACGCGGTCGGCATCCTCGGCCTGGTCGAGAACATGCCCGACGGCAACGCCCAGCGCCCGGGCGACGTGGTCACCTCGATGTCGGGTCAGACCATCGAGGTCATCAACACCGACGCCGAGGGCCGTCTCGTGCTGGCCGACGCCCTCTGGTATTGCCAGGACCGGTTCAAGCCGAAGTTCATGGTCGACCTGGCCACCCTGACCGGGGCGATCATCATCTCCCTCGGCAATGACTACGCCGGTTTGTTCAGCAATAATGACGCCCTATCGGAAAATCTTCTGGCGGCGTCCAAGGCTGAGGGTGAGCCTCTGTGGCGTCTGCCGCTGCCGGACCAGTACAACAAGCAGATCGAGAGCATGATCGCCGACCTGAAGAACACCGGCAACGGCCGGGCCGGCGGCTCGATCACCGCGGCGCTGTTCCTGCAGAAGTTCGTCAACGGCCTGCCCTGGGCCCACCTCGACATCGCCTCGACCGCCTGGAAGAAGCCCTCGACCGTGCCGACCATCCCGGATGGCGCCACGGGCTTTGGCGTGCGCTTGCTGAACCGCATGGTGGCGGACCACTACGAGGGGTAGGGTTCGGTCATGGCCGAGTCCTGCGAAGTCTGGTTCTACCATCTCGAGCGCTCGTCGCTCGACCAGGTGTTGCCCGACCTGCTGGACAAGACCTTGAAGAAGGGCTGGCGCGCGGTGGTGCGGGCGCGGGAGGCGGCGCGGCTGGAGCATCTCGACGGCTGGCTGTGGAGCTTTCGCGACGAGAGCTTCCTGCCGCATGGCGCGGCGGACGAGCCGTTCGCCGAGCATCAGCCCGTTCTGCTGACCACGGGCATGGACAGCCCCAACGGCGCCCAGGCCCTGTTCCTGATCGACGGCGCCGAGCCGGGCGACCTCACGCCGCATGAACGCTGCATCGTGCTGTTCGACGGCCGTGACGAGGCGGCGCTGGCCGGGGCCCGGGCCCGCTGGAAAACCTTCAAGGCGGAAGGGCGCCCGGTCAGCTACTGGCGGCAGGGCGACCAGAGGGGGTGGGAGAAGATGGCTTGAAACGCCTGACTCTTTTGGTGATTCTGGGTTTGTCGGCCTGCGCCGGCGCGCCGCCGGCCCCGTCGACGCCGCCCATTTCGGCCGCCCCGACCATCCCTCTGCCCCCGCCGGAGTCGGCCGACA
>DAORNX010000066.1:0-8714 GCA_035441225.1 Caulobacter sp. | reverse complement strand
CGGCGGCGTCGATGACCATGTCGACGTATTCGGGATTGAGGGCGTAGTCGTCGCCCAACGCGAGGTCTTCGAGGTCCTCGGGCGGGGCGGCGGTTTCGGCGCCGGCGGGAACCGCCAGGGTCTCTTCCTCGATCAGGTCGGCTTTATCCCGGGTCATGTCGGGGCCTCCTGAACGAAGAGATCAATCCTGCAGTGCTTCTTGCCTCTGATTCACTGGTGCGGTCGAGAAGACTCGAACTTCCACTCCGGTTAGGGAACAGCGACCTCAACGCTGCGCGTCTACCAATTCCGCCACGACCGCCCGTGGTGAGGCGCGGGGGGTAGCAAAAGCCGGGGAAGTTGGGAAGTCCTCATATCTCCTTCTCCCCCTGCCAAAGAAGGTGGCCTGCGAAGCAGGTCGGAAGTGGGCGCGCGCCATGTCCCCCGCTTCGCGTCGCCTCATCAACCCGACAGGGTCATCGCCCCCCATCCGCCGGCCGCGCCGACACCTTCTCCCGCAAGGGGAGCAGGATCAGAATGAATCCCCTCGCCCGAGCGGATCCGGCAGGGGCTCGCCGTCGCCGACGAAGGTCAGCGAGATCGAGTTGATGCAGTAGCGCAGGCGGGTCGGCGGCGGGCCGTCGGGAAACACATGGCCCTGGTGGCTGCCGCAGCGGGCGCAGACGGTCTCGATGCGCAGCATGCCGTAGCTCGTGTCGCGCACCTCGCCGACATGGGCCGGGTCACAGGGCGCGTAGAAGCTGGGCCAGCCCGTGCCGCTCTCGAACTTGGTCTCGAAGCGGAACAGCGGCAGGCCGCAGAGGCGGCAGCAGTAGGCGCCGGGCCGCTTCTCGCCCAGCAGCCCGCCGCAGAACGGCGCCTCGGTGCCGTGATGCAGCAGGACCTCGGCCTCCTCACGCGTCAGGTCGGCCTCGAGCCGGTCACGTTCGGCGCCGGTGGGCGGAGTCAGGTCGAAGCCGGAGGCGGATATGGCGGAACGGGTCATGAGCGCCAATGTAAGGCGGGAGCGCCATCGCTGAAAGGGACCCGTCCATGCTGACCGCCACCACCCCGACCATCGCCGAACGGCCGACCCGCGAGACCCTCGGGGTCGTTTCCGGCGAGGTGATCCTCGGGGCCAACATCTTCCGCGACCTGTTCGCCGGCATCCGCGACATCGTCGGCGGCCGGTCCGGCAGCTACGAGGAAGTCCTGCGCGACGCCCGCGAGGGGGCCCTGCGCGAAATGGCCGCCCAGGCCGCCACGATGGGCGCCGACGCGGTGGTGGGGGTCGACCTCGACTACGAGTCCCTGGGCGCCAACAACAGCATGCTGATGGTCACGGCGACCGGGACGGCGGTGCGGCTGGGGTGAGGTCAGGGAGTAGCGCGTAGGGAGTAGGGAGTAGGGAGTAGTTCGACCGGCGCACGCCGCCGACGCCGCACCCCCCCCTTGCCACTCCCTACTACTCCCTACTTCCTACTCCCCACTCCCTGCGCCCGCCCCTTCCCCATCGGCGCCGTTGCAATGGCGCCCATCGCGGGCTAACCGGACGCGCAACGAACGTGCGCAAGAGGCGACTGCGAGCCGATGTTCTCGAAAATTCTGATCGCCAACCGGGGTGAGATCGCGGTGCGGGTCATCAAGACCTGCCGGCGCATGGGCATCAAGACGGTGGTCGTCTACTCCGAGGCCGACGCCGACAGCCTGGCCGTCGAGATGGCCGACGAGACCGTGTTCATCGGCCCGGCGCCGGCCAGCGAGTCCTATCTCGTCGCCGACAAGATCATCGCCGCCTGCAACGAGACCGGCGCCCAGGCGATCCATCCCGGCTTCGGCTTCCTGTCCGAGAACGCCGCCTTCGCCCAGCGCTGCGCCGACGAGGGCATCGTGTTCATCGGGCCCAATCCCGGCGCGATCCGGGCCATGGGCGACAAGATCGAGTCGAAGAAGTTCGCCGAGACGGCCGGCGTCAGCTGCGTGCCCGGCCATATCGGCGAGATCGACGATACCGCCCACGCCATCCGGATCTCCGAGGAGATCGGCTATCCGGTGATGATCAAGGCCAGCGCCGGCGGCGGCGGCAAGGGCATCCGCGTGGCGCACAGCCGCCAGGACGTCGAGGAGGGCTTCCCGGCCGTGCGCGCCGAAGCCAGGTCGAGCTTCGGCGACGACCGGATCTTCATCGAGAAGTTCATCACCAGCCCGCGCCACATCGAGATCCAGGTGCTGGGCGACAAGCACGGCAACGTGGTGCACCTGTTCGAGCGCGAATGCTCGATCCAGCGGCGCAACCAGAAGGTCATCGAGGAGGCCCCCTCCCCGCTGCTCGACGAGGCCACCCGCGCGGCCATGGGCGCCCAGGCCGTGGCGCTGGCGAAGGCCGTCAACTACGACAGCGCCGGCACGGTCGAGTTCGTCGCCGGCCAGGACAAGAGCTTCTACTTCCTGGAAATGAACACCCGTCTGCAGGTCGAACACCCGGTGACCGAGCTGATCACCGGCCTGGACCTGGTGGAGCAGATGATCCGATCCGCCGCCGGCGAGGCGATGGCGTTCGGCCAGAAGGACCTGAAGATCAACGGCTGGGCCATCGAGAGCCGGATCTACGCCGAGGACCCCTACCGCAAGTTCCTGCCCAGCATCGGCCGCCTCGTGCGCTACGACCCGCCGGTCGAGGGCGAACATGACGGTTATGTCGTCCGCAACGACGCCGGCGTCCGCGAGGGCGACGAGATCTCGATGTTCTACGACCCGATGATCTCCAAGCTCTGCACCTGGGGCGAGACCCGGCTGGCGGCGATCGACGGCATGGGCCGGGCGCTCGAGGACTTCCACATCGAGGGCCTTGGCCACAACATCCCGTTCCTCGCCGCGGTGATGGACCAGGAGCGGTTCCGGTCCGGCAAGCTGGCCACCAGCTACATCGTCGACGAATTCCCCGACGGCTTCGACGGCACGACGCCCACGCCGTCGCAGGTCGACATGCTGACGGCCGCCGGCGTGGCCATGCATCGGGTGCTGACCCGCCGCGCCGGGGGATCGGACCGTCCCGACTGGACCGTGCTGGTCGGCCATGACAGCCGCGACGTGACGGTCGCCGAGGCCGGCGGCGTGATGACCCTGACGCTGGGCGGCGGTCGCACCCTGACCCTGTCGGACGTCGCCTGGCGGCCGGGCAAGCCGCTGTTCCGCGGGCGGCTCGACGGCAGGGCCTTCACCGTCACCGTCGCCCCGGCTGCCGAGGGCTTCGTCATCCGCCACCGGGCGGCCAGGGCCAAGGTGCTGGTGCTGAGCCCGCGCTCGGCCGAACTGCACGGCATGCTGCCCGAGAAGCAGCCGGCCGACACCAGCAAGATGATCATCTCGCCGATGCCGGGGCTGGTCGTCAGCATGGACGTGGTGATCGGCCAGACCGTCCGCGAGGGCGAGGTGGTCTGCGTCATCGAGGCGATGAAGATGCAGAACATCATCCGCGCCGAACGCGAGGGCGTGGTGATCACCATTTCCGCCAAGGGCGGCGACAGCGTGGCCGCCGACGAGGTGCTGGTCGAGTTCGGCTGACAGCGCGAGGCTGACCTCCGCCGGCGGGGGTCAGCGTCACTTTCCCGGGAAGCGCCCGGGTCGAGGCGAACGGCGCGATGAGGCTCCGGCGCCCGTCAGCCCACCGTGGCCACGCCATTGTCCCGGCCCATCCTCCATCGAACAGGGAGAGAGCGGTCGCGCCGGGTCCATCGGCCGTGAAACCGAAGTCGCGTCGCGGCGTTAACCCTCCGACCTGCCGGGGTTTTCGCCATGTACGATCTCTATCGATTCAGCGGCCGCACCGGACGCCTGGGCTTCGCCCTGACGCAGATCGGCGTGTTCACCGCCGCCTATGTGTTCACCTTCCTGATCATCGTGCTGACCGGCGCCGGTGACGAGTCCGGCGCCCATATCACCGGCGCCAGCCAGGGCGCGGTGGCAGCCCTGATGGCCTTCCTGCTGCTCAACGGGGCCTGGATCAGCCTGGCGGCGGCCGTGCGTCGCTGTCACGACCGCGGGCTGTCGGGCTGGATGCTGCTGTTCGCCATGCCGCCTGTGCTCGGGCAGCTGTGGCTGGTGCTGAGCCTGGTGACCGGCGAGGGTGATCGCGCACCCAACCGCTACGGCAGCCGCGCGCCCGGCCTCCCCCTGCCCGCGGCCGACCTTTCGCCGCGCGCCGCTCTCGCCTAGATAGGGTCCAGACCCAATCCCGGAGTCGGAGCGAGCGAACGCATGAGCGGCCAGATCGACTGGGTGGAGCTGTTCTTCTCCTCCACGGGCCGCGTGGCGCGGACGCCGTTCCTGATCGCCGCGGCGGTGCTGATCGCCATCGCCCTGGTCTACGAGGCCTCGATGGGCCCGACCATGCATCTGCTGACGGGCTGGTTCATCTATCCGGGCCTGCTGTTCTCCGGCGCCTGCGTGCTGTCCAAGCGGCTGCACGACCGGGGCCGGTCGGGCTGGCTGGCGGCGATCATCATCCTGGCCCTGATCGTGGTCTGGCCGATCCCCGCCGGTTTCCTCGACTTCGCCTTTTCCGTCGTCATCGTCTGGGCCGCCGTCGAGCTCGGCGTGATGGCCGGCGAACAGGGGGCCAACCGCTACGGCCCCAACCCCGTCAAGACCGTCACCCTGTAGGAGCGTTTCCCGCCATGCGCGCGACCATCGCCTTCGTTCTCGCCCTGGCCGTCACGGCCCCCGCCGTCGCCGCCGAGATTCCGCCCGAGGCCCAGCCCGGCGTCGACGCGGTCAAGAGCCTGCTCAAGAGCGCCAAGTCGGCCAGCTTCCGCAAGATCAAGGTCAACGCCGCCGGCGACGTCTGCGCCATGGTCACCCCCAGCGCGGCCAGCGACGACATCGCCTTCGTCTGGACCAAGGCCACCGGCCAGGTGTGGATCAACGAGTCGCCGGAGAACGGCTACTCCGAGTTCGTCTGGGGCAGCCCGATGCTCAAGCGGTCGACCGACCGGGCCGACTACCAGGCCTGGAAGGCCTGCCAGAAGGGATAGGGACCCCTTCTCCCCTTGCGGGAGAAGGTGGGCCGCGAAGCGGCTCGGATGAGGGGTCGGATCCCGCGTCCGGGGTCAACCTTCGGCCGACAATTCCGCTGTACGCGAGAAACCCCTCATCCGTCGGCTCCGCCGACACCTTCTCCCGCAAGGGGAGAAGGAACAGAAATCACCGGCCCGAACACCCGCTCGAAGGCCGCCTTCAGCGCCGCGTCGGCCTCGTCCATGGTCACCGGCAGGCCCTGGTCGACGAGGCTGGTCACGCCGTGTTCGGTCACGCCGCAGGGCACGATGCCGTCGAAATGCGTCAGGTCCGGCTCGACGTTGAGGCTGACGCCATGGAAGCTGACCCAGCGGCGCAGCTTGACGCCGATGGCCGCGATCTTGTCCTCGCGCGACCAGCCGGGTCCCTTGCGCTCGACCCACACGCCGACACGGCCCTCGCGGATCTGCCCCTCGAGGTTGAAGCGGCCGAGCGCCTCGATGACCCAGCTCTCCAGCGCCGCCACGAAGGCCCGCACGTCCTTCGACCGCTTGCCCAGATCAAGCATGACGTAGGCCACCCGCTGGCCGGGGCCGTGATAGGTGTACTGGCCGCCTCGCCCGCTCTCGAACACCGGGAACCGGTCGGGCGCGATCAGGTCGGCGGCCCTGGCCGAGACGCCGGCGGTGTAGAGCGGGGGATGCTCGAGCAGCCAGACCAGCTCGCCGGCCTCGCCCCTGGCGATGGCCTCGGCCCGCGCTTCCATCGCCGCCACGGCGTCGGGATAGGCCACCGGCGCGCGCGACACGGCCCAGACGACGGGCAATCCGTCGGCGCGGCCGAAAATCGGCCCGCTGTCGGCGGCGGGCGGCCCGGGATTTAACGGCTGATCAAGCATGACGGTCCAATGTGGTCTCTCAGCGTGGATTGCGCGAGGGGCCAAGCGTTTCGTGAGTCAGGTCAAGTCGGTCAACGTCGAGATTTCCGTGGTCCTCGGGCGCTCGACGCTCCCGATGTCGCAGCTGCTGCGCATGGGCCGCGGGGCGGTCATCCCGCTCGACGCCAAGGCCTCGGACGAGGTGTGGATCCTGGCCAACAATCACCCGGTCGCGCGCGGCGAAATCCAGATCAACGACGACCGCATCAGCATTTCCGTGACCCGCGCCGCCGACGTCTACGACTTCATGGCCGGCGGCATGGCGTAAGGTTTTCGCGGTCGCGCGCGGTCGCAGGCCTCCTTGCGGGCCATCAGTTCGCCCAGCCCGGGATGTGTCTGCGGCGACCGGCTGCTCTGGATCATCAGCGCCAGCCGCGCGATCCCGCCCAGTTCATTGATCCTGTTGATCGCCGCCTCCTCCTCCAGGGCGGCATGCTCGGCCGTGGCCTGGGCGTAGAGGGCGTCCATCGCGCGGCGGCCGAGGCGGGGCCTGGTCATGGGTGCTCCTTCACGCGGGGACATGCACTTCCGTGCGTGTCCCCTTCATCAGAACGACTTCAAACAGGGGACACGCACTGAAGTGCATGTCCCCGTGAGGCGGGGAGGTGATGCGGCGCGCTCCGGTCTCGCCCGGATGTCTGTTTGGCAGGCTTGCGAGAGATGGTGAGACCGTCACGCGCCGCGAAGTCCGTCTGGTCAGGAGCGACCGGTAGGCAGCGCTGTTGGCGCTTAGCCGGTTCTGCCCCTGGCGGGCGGGCGGCGTGCTGCGCCGTCCCCGGACCGCGACGGTAACCCCCCGCCGCCTGTCCCCGCTCGAACCCCGTCCCCGCCGCCGCAAGGTCGCATGGCCATACGCCCTCCCCGTGCGGCGGGGATGGCGTGAGTATGGGGGGCGGTTCAGGGGGTGATGCGCCGATTGTCCGAGCGCGGTCGGATAGCGCGGGCGGAGGTATGGAGTTTCAAGGGGTTACACGACGCCAATCGTAGAACGCCCCCCGGAGAGAAGCCCTTCCCCCTCGATGGGGGAAGGGAGATCGCCCTTGATCTCATGCAGGCCATGCGTGCCGGTCGGATCACCTCGCCATGAGATGAAGGGCGGGGTGTGGCGGGTTCGCCGTCATGGGCTTCGGTGCTGCACCAAACGAGCGCCCTTGCTAGAGTGTCGCTATGGCGAACGCAGAAAAGATGCGGCGAATGGAACTGCGGAAGCAGGCGGGGCTCACCCGGCCTTCGCTGAAGCCGTTCGATATGGTCGCCCGCATTGGCCAGTGGACGCCGTACGCCCTGCCCTATGCCTGCCTTCAATGCCGAAAGAGCTTCAAACGGCGGGTGTCCAGAGAAGCGGGCACGGCAACCGAGACTGGCATCTGCCCCGAGTGCGGGGCTGAAACCGTGCGTCTCTCACGACAATTCAAGCCTCCAAAGAGCACGGACTTCGCCCAGTGGCGCAAGGTCGAAGCCCTTGTCCAGGCCGGCTTCCGCTTCGAGCGCCTGGGCGAGCCATATCCGGAAACCCTCGCCGAGGTTCCTGCCTTCGTGGCCCGCCACCGACACACCTGACCCCCCTACAGCGGGATGTTGTCGTGCTTCTTCCAGGGATTGCTGAGCTGCTTGCCCTTCAGGCTACGCAGCGCCCGCACGATCCGCCGCCGCGTGCCGTGCGGCTTGATCACGTCGTCGATGTAGCCGCGGCTGGCGGCGACGAACGGGTTGGCGAAGCGGTCCTTGTATTCGGCCTCGCGGGCCGCCAGGGCCTCGGGATCGTTCATCTCGGCGCGGAAGATGATCTCCACCGCCCCCTTGGCGCCCATGACCGCGATCTCGGCCGTCGGCCAGGCGTAGTTGACGTCGCCGCGCAGGTGCTTGGAGCTCATCACGTCATAGGCGCCGCCGTAGGCCTTGCGCGTGATCACCGTGACCTTGGGCACCGTCGCCTCGGCGTAGGCGAACAGCAGCTTTGCGCCGTGCTTGATCAGGCCGCCGTACTCCTGCTTGGTCCCCGGCATGAAGCCCGGCACATCGACCAGGGTGACCAGCGGGATGTTGAAGGCGTCGCAGAAGCGCACGAAGCGGGCGGCCTTGCGGCTGGAATCAATGTCCAGCACCCCGGCCAGGACCTGCGGCTGGTTGGCGACGATGCCGACCGTCTCGCCATCCATGCGCGCGAAGCCGCAGATGATGTTCTTGGCCCATTCACTTGAGATTTCAAAGAAATCCGCCTCATCGACAATCTTGAGGATCAGCTCCTTCATGTCGTAGGGCTTGTTCGGATTGGCCGGAACCAGGGTGTCCAGGCTCATCTCGTCACGGAAGGCCTCGTCGAAGCTCTCGCGACCGGCCGCCTTCTCGCGGTTGGAGCTGGGCAGGAAGTCCACCAGGCGGCGGACCTGGGTCATGGCTTCCAGGTCGTTCTCGAACGCCCCCTCGGCGACGCCCGACTTGGCCGCGTGGACCCGGGCGCCACCCAGCTCCTCGGCCGTGACGATCTCGTTGGTCACCGTCTTCACCACATCCGGGCCGGTGACGAACATGTACGAGGTGTCCTTCACCATGAAGATGAAGTCGGTCATGGCCGGGGAATAGACGTCACCGCCGGCGCAGGGGCCCATGATCACGCTGATCTGCGGCACAACGCCCGAGGCCAGCACGTTCTCGAGGAAGATGTCGGCATAGCCCGCGAGGCTGTCGACGCCCTCCTGGATGCGGGCGCCGCCAGCATCGAACAGCCCGATGATCGGCGCCCCGACCTTCATGGCCTGGCGCTGGACCTTGACGATCTTCT
>DAORNX010000065.1:0-8730 GCA_035441225.1 Caulobacter sp. | reverse complement strand
CGCGCTCCAGCGCGATGTTGACCGCGAAGTGCGGGATGGCGTGCAGGAAGTTGGTCGTGCCGTCGAGCGGGTCGACGATCCAGCGGTGGGTCTTGTCGGTGCCCTCGATCAGGCCCCGCTCCTCGCCGAGGAAGCTGTAGCCGGGGCGGGCCTTGGTCAGGGCCTCGAACAGCACCTGTTCGGCCTTGATGTCGGCGGCGGTGACGAAGTCGCCGGCCCCCTTCTTGGAGACCTGCAGCTCGGCCACTTCGCCGAAGTCGCGCGCGAGACCCTTGGCCGCCTTGCGGGCGGCGTCGATCATGACGGTGAGGAGGGCGGAGGCTGTGGACACGTCAGTCGGCGCGCCGGAGGTATTCGCCGGTCTCGGTCGAGACCAGCACGCGTTCACCGGCGTCCATGTAGGGGGGAATGAGGATGCGCATGCCGTTGTCGGCCTTTGCCGGCTTGTAGGAGGACGAGGCGGTCTGGCCCTTCACCGTGGCGTCGGCCTCGGCGATGGTCAGCACCACATGTTCTGGCAGGGCGATGCTGATCGGTCGCTCCTCGTGGAACTGCACGCTGACCTTCATGCCGTCCTGCAGGAAACGCACCTGGTCTTCGCCGACGAAGTCCCTGTGCAGGCTGATCTGCTCGTAGTTTTCGGAGTCCATGAACACCAGCATGTCACCCTCGGCGTACAGGAAGGTGTTGTCGCGCTGGTCGAGCGTGACGCGTTCGACCTTGTCGTCGGACCGGAAGCGTTCGTTCAGCTTGCGGCCGTCGATGAGGTTCTTCAGCTCCACCTGGGCGAAGGCCCCGCCCTTGCCCGGCTTGACGTGCTCGGCCTTGACGCAGACCCACAGGCCCCCGTCGTGCTGGAGCACCATGCCAGGCTTGATGGTGTTGCCGTTGATCTTCATGAACTGGGTCGCCGAAGGGCCGGGAAAGGGCGGCGGAACCTAACGGCGGGGCGGGTCGATAGCAAGGCGGGCTTGGGTGCGTCCTTCGACACGGCCCTCCGGGCCTGCTCAGGATGACGTGCATTTCCGTACGTCATGGAGAGCAGCGCCGAAGGCGCG
This sequence comes from Caulobacter sp., assembly GCA_035441225.1. GTDB lineage: Bacteria > Pseudomonadota > Alphaproteobacteria > Caulobacterales > Caulobacteraceae > Caulobacter. Next base: position 7,672 of record DAORNX010000065.1, on the reverse strand, counting down.
TGTCGAACCACGCAACATCACCGCTCCTTGAGCCCCTCGGCGATCGCCGCGTTGAGCGCCCTGACCGCGGCGGCCGGGCCCTCCGGATGCCGCCACACCCCGGCGCTGACGGCGATGAAGTCGGCCCCGGCCGCCGCCAGGCCCGCGGCGTTGCCGGCCGTGATCCCGCCGATGGCGACGCAGGGCAATGACATGGTCTCCTGCCAGATCGTCAGGATTTCGGGGTCGGCCCGCGTCGGGGCGTCCTTGGTGCTTGTCGGGAAGAAGGCCCCGAAGGCGACGTAGTCGGCGCCGGCCTCGGCGGCCTCCATGGCCAGGTGGCGGCTGTCGTGGCAGGTCACCCCGACCATGCGGTCCTTGCCGACGATGCGACGGGCCTCGGCGCAACTCATATCGTCCTGCCCGACATGCACCCCGTCGCAGTCGAGGCGAGCGGCGAGGTCCGGCCGGTCGTTGAGGATCACCGCCACGTCGCGCGAACGGGCGATGACGCCGAGCACCTCGACCGCCGCGGCGATGACGTCGTCGGGCGCGTCCTTGAGGCGAATCTGCAGGGCGGCGACGTCGCCGGCGTCGAGCGCCGCGGCCAGCACGTGGGCGAAGCCGGCCAGGTCGTCGAGACGGGGCGGAGTGATCAGGTAGAGGCGGCAATCAGCGGTCATGGCCCGTCTCTACACCAGCCGCCGCTCCGGCGGGACAGCCGAACCGCGCCCCGGGGCCAGATGCAAATGAGTTGCAACGGCGCCCGGGAACGGCTACATGCGTATCATTCTCAAGTCGAGGCCATCTCCTTGTACGTCTGCAACTGCAACGGCATTCGCGAGCGGCAGGTCCGCGCCGCCATCGAGGCGGGCGCCACGCGTCCGGCCGAGGTGTTCCGCGCCCACGGCTGCCGGCCGCAATGCGCGCGCTGCGTCTGCGAGATGCGCGAGATGATCGAGCAGTCGCGGGAAGCCCTCCGCTTCGCCGCCGAGTAGCGATCGCGCGGGTCAGGGCGACGTCACGGTTGCGACAGGACGACGCCCGGTTCAGGGTCGGGCCGACTCGAACAGGAAGGAGCGCGCCATGAAGGGCGATGCGGCCATCATCCGTCTGCTGAACGCAGTGCTCACCAACGAGCTGACGGCGGTGAACCAGTATTTCCTGCACGCCCGGATGTACCAGGACTGGGGCTTCGCGCGGCTGGGAAGGATCACCTATGACGAGTCGATCGGCGAGATGAAACACGCCGACAAGCTGATCAAGCGCATCCTGTTCCTCGAAGGCCTGCCCAACCTGCAGGATCTGAACAAGCTGAAGATCGGCGAGACGGTGCCGGAATGCCTGGCCGCCGACCTGGCCGTCGAGGTCGGCGGGCGCGACACCCTGGTCGCCGGGGTCGGCCAGTGCGAGACCGCCAACGACTACGTCAGCCGCCAGATCCTCAAGGAAATCCTGCAGGACACCGAGGAGCACATCGACTTCCTCGAGACCCAGCTGAACCTGTTGCGGACGCTGGGTGAACAGAACTACCTGCAGAGCGCCCTGGGCGAGCTCGAGGGCGGTTAGGACCGGCGTCGAACCGCCCCCCCTGGAACCTCCCCGCCGCCGAACCGCTTCCCGCTTGATAGCGAGGAGGCCGCCATGATCGTCGAAGCCGCGCGCGACGCCATCGATGAAATCGCCAACAGCCGGGGCCGCTCGACCCGTCACCTGCTTGTCGGCGCGGGTTTGACGGTCGGGGCCGTGCTGGCCTCGGCGCTGATCGCGCGGGCCAATTCGCCCACCGCCGACCATCCGCAGATCGAACGCCGGTACAACCGCCTGAAGCAGCCGTCCTTCTCACCGCCCAAGGCCGCCTTCGCGGTGATCTGGCCGCCGCTGTTCCTGGCCCTGACCCTCTCGGGCCTGCGGGTGTGGAACGCGCCCTCAAGCCCGGCCCGCACCCAGGCCCTGACCCTGTGGGGCGTGGTCCAGGCCCTCAACGCCGTCTGGATGGCGCTCGGCCCGCGGCGTCTGGGCGGCCAGCTGACGGCCGCGGTGGTCTCGCTGGGAACCTCGGCCGCCTACGCCTGGCGCGCGCGCCAGGTGGATCTCCCGGCCGCCGGCATGGTCGCGCCCTATGTCGGCTGGATCGGCTTCGCCAACGTGCTGACCGGCGAGCTCTGGCGGCGCAACCACGCCAACCCGACGCTGCATTGAGCCCGACCCCCGTCCCGCGCTAGCCTCCGGCCAAACCGGAGGGGGACGGGATGAACCAGCAGTCGGGCGCGCCCAGGCAGAGCCACGCCATGGTCATCGGCGGCGCGTCCGTCGGGACCATTTTCGAATGGTATGACTTCTACCTCTACGGCTCGCTGGCCGGGTTCATCACCAAACACTTCTTCTCCGGGGTCAACGAGACCACCGGCTACATCTTCGCCCTGCTGGCCTTCGCCGCCGGATTCGCGGTGCGGCCGCTCGGCGCCCTGGTGTTCGGCCGGCTCGGCGACCTGTGGGGCCGCAAGAACACCTTCCTGGTGACGATGTTGCTGATGGGCCTGTCGACCTTCGTGGTCGGTTTGCTGCCGTCCTACGACACCATCGGCGTGGCCGCGCCGGTGCTGCTGATCGCCATGCGCCTGGTCCAGGGCATGGCGCTGGGCGGCGAGTACGGCGGGGCCGCGACCTACGTCGCCGAACACGCCCCCCGGGGCCGGCGCGGGCTCTACACCAGCTTCATCCAGACCACGGCGACCCTGGGCCTGTTCCTGTCGCTGATCGTGATCCTGCTCGTGCGCACCAACATCGGCGAGGACGCGTTCGGCGCCTGGGGCTGGCGCGTGCCGTTCCTCGCCTCGATCCTGCTGCTGGGCGTCTCCCTGTGGATCCGCCTGAGGCTCAACGAGAGCCCGGTGTTCCAGCGGATGATCGACGAGGGCAAGGGGACCCGGGCGCCGCTGACCGAGTCGTTCCTTCGCTGGCCCAACCTCAAGCTGGTGCTGCTGGCCCTTGTCGGACTGACCGCCGGCCAGGCCGTGGTCTGGTACACTGGGCAGTTCTACGCCCTGTTCTTCCTCGAGAAGATGCTCAAGGTCGATGGCGCCCTGACCAACATCCTGGTGGCCGTGGCCCTGCTGCTGGGGACGCCGTTCTTCATCCTGTTCGGCTGGCTCAGCGACCGGATCGGGCGCAAGCCGATCATCCTGGCCGGCTGCCTGATCGCCGCCCTGACCTTCTTCCCGCTGTTCCGGACCCTGACGGTGGCGGCGAATCCGGCCCTGGCCGCGGCAACGGCCCATGCGCCGGTGACCGTGATCGCTGATCCGGCGACCTGCTCGTTCCAGTTCGACCCGGTCGGCAAGACCGCCTTCCGTTCGTCCTGCGACATCGCCAAGTCGGCCCTGGCCTCGGCCGGGGTCTCCTACCGCACCCGCGAGGCGGTGGCCGGCTCGACGGCGACGGTGGAGATCGGCGGAGCGCGGGTCGCGGCGTTCGAAGGCGCCGGCATGGCGACCAAGGCGTTCAACGCCGAACAGATGGCCTGGCGAAAGACTCTCGGGGCCGCCCTGCACGCCGCCGGCTATCCGGACAAGGCCGACCCGGCGCGGGTCGACCGGCCGATGGTGGTGGCGGTGCTGTTCGCCCTGATCCTGCTGGTCACCATGGTCTACGGCCCGATCGCCGCGGCCCTGGTGGAGATGTTCCCGGCGCGGATCCGCTACACCTCGATGAGCCTGCCCTACCATATCGGCAATGGCTGGTTCGGGGGCTTCCTGCCGACCACCGCCTTCGCCATGGTCGCCGCCACGGGCGATATCTACTATGGCCTCTGGTACCCGGTGGTGGTCGCGGCGGTGACCGCCGTGGTCGGCTTGCTGTTCATCCGGGAAATGAAGGACGCCGACATCGAGGGCTGATACCCCTCTTCGGACCTTCCCACCGGCGGCGAAACGCGAAATCCTGCGACCCGGGTCGTCGGGGAGCCGAGCACATGAAACCGGTCTGGATTGTCGTCGTCGCGGCCTGCGGCCTGCTGGCCGGCAGTTGCGCCAGCCTCAGCGAGGACCAGTGCCTGGCCGGCGACTGGGCCGGCATCGGCTACAGCGACGGCGCCAACGGCTACGGGACCGGCCGGTTCGGCGACCATGTGAAGGCCTGCGAGAAGTACGGCGTGGTGCCCGACCAGTCGGTCTACATGACCGGTCGGGCGCGCGGCCTGACGGTCTACTGCCAGCCCGGCCGCGGCTTCCAGGTCGGCCGCCAGGGCGGCAGCTACGGCGGGGTCTGCCCGGTCTCGCTGGAGGGCCCCTTCCTGGCGGCCTACTCGGACGGCCGCCTCGTCTGGGACGCCCAGCAGCGCTACGACCGCGCCCAGTCGGCGATCTACGACGCCGAGCGCCGCGCCGACGAGATCGAGACGAAGATGCGCGAGGCCGAGGCGAAGATCGCCGACCCCGCCACCACCGATGACGAGAAGAAGGCCCTGCGCGAGCGCCTCAAGGCCCTGCGCGACGACCGCTACAGCGCCGGCGAGGATCGCCGCCAGGCCATCGACCTGCGCGACCAGGCTGACCGCGACCTGAGCCGCCTGAGGGCCCGGTTCGCCTCGGTGTACGGGGGATGGTGACCCCTACTCCGCCGCGGCCTTGCTGACGCCGATCTGGGGGTCGAGCTCGCCCGCGGCGTAGCGCTTGGCCATCACGGCGGTGCTGATCGGCCGGATCTTGCCGGCCCAGCCGGCCGCGCCGAACTGCTCGAAGCGGGCCTTGCAGACCGCGCGCATGGCCTCCTTGGCGGGCTTCAGATAGGCGCGCGGGTCGAACTCACCCTTCTTCTGCATCAGCACCTTCCGGATCGCGCCGGTCATGGCCATGCGGTTGTCGGTGTCGACGTTGATCTTGCGCACGCCCAGCTTGATGCCGCGCTGGATCTCCTCGACCGGCACGCCCCAGGTCTGGGGCATCTCGCCGCCGAACTCGTTGATGATGTCCTGCAGGTCCTGCGGCACCGAGCTGGAGCCGTGCATCACCAGGTGGGTGTCGGGCAGGCGCTTGTGCACCGCCTCGATGACGTTCATCGCCAGGATGTCGCCGTCGGGCTTGCGGGTGAACTTGTAGGCGCCGTGGCTGGTGCCCATGGCGATGGCCAGGGCGTCGACGCGCGTCTCGCGAACGAAGTCCAGCGCCTGGTCGGGGTCGGTCAGCAGGGCCGAATGATCGAGCTTGCCCTCGAAGCCGTGGCCGTCCTCGGCCTCGCCCATGCCGGTCTCGAGACTGCCCAGCACGCCCAGCTCGCCCTCGACCGAGACGCCGCAGCTGTGGGCCATCTCGACCACCTTGCGGGTGACCTCGACGTTGTAGTCGTAGGAGGCCGGGGTCTTGGCGTCCTCCATCAGCGAGCCGTCCATCATCACGCTGGTGAAGCCGTACTGGATGGCGGTGGCGCAGGTGGCCGGGCCGTTGCCGTGGTCCTGGTGCATGCAGACCGGGATGTTGGGGTAGATCTCGACCAGGGCGTCGATCAGCCGGGCCAGCATGATGTCGTTGGCGTAGCTGCGCGCGCCGCGCGACGCCTGGATGATCACCGGCGCGTCGACGGCCTCGGCCGCCTCCATGATCGCCAGGCCCTGTTCCATGTTGTTGATGTTGAACGCGGGCACGCCGTAGTCGTGCTCGGCGGCGTGGTCGAGAAGCTGTCGGAGAGTGATGCGGGCCACGACGTCAGGATCCTTGTTCGCGCGATTTCAGGTTCTGCTGTTCTTTAAATGGGACCGCCCGCGGTGTCACCCGCCGGTCAGGCCCCGAGGGCCTCGACGCCCGGCAGCGCCTTGCCTTCCATCCATTCCAGGAAGGCGCCGCCGGCCGTCGAGACGAAGGTCATCTCGCCCGCCACGCCGGCGTGATTGAGGGCCGAGACCGTGTCGCCGCCGCCGGCCACAGCGACCAGCTTGCCGGCCTGCGCCAGCGCGGCCGCATGTCTGGCGGCGGCCACGGTGGCGGTGTCGAACGGCGGAACCTCGAACACGCCCAGCGGGCCGTTCCAGATCAACGTCCTGCAGCGCTCCATGGTTTCGACGAGCCGGGCGGTGGTCGCCGGGCCGGCGTCGAGGATCAGGTCGCCGGCCTTCACGTCGTCCAGGCCGCAGGTGCGGGTGGCCGTGCCCGGCTTGACCTCGCGGGCGACGACCACATCGACCGGCAGCAGCAGCTCGCAGCCCGCCGCCCTGGCCGAGGCCATGATCTCGCGCGCCGTGTCGCCCAGGTCGTGTTCGCAGAGCGAACCGCCGACGTCATGGCCCTGGGCGGCCAGGAAGGTGTTGGCCATGCCGCCGCCGATGGCCAGGTAGTCGAGCTTGCGCACGAGGTTGTTGAGCAGGTCGAGCTTGGTCGAGACCTTGGCCCCGCCGACGATGCCGATCACCGGCTTGACCGGCTTGCCGAGCGCCGCGTCGAGCATCTCCAGCTCGCGCTGCATGGCCAGGCCCGGATACGACGGCAGCAGGCGCGCGATGCCCTCGGTCGAGGCATGGGCCCGGTGGGCGGCGCTGAAGGCGTCGTTGACGTAGACGTCGCCGATGGCCCCGAGCTCGGTGACGAAGGCGGGGTCGTTCTTCTCTTCGCCCGGATGGAAGCGCAGGTTCTCCAGCAGGGCCACGCCGCCGTTCTCAAGCCGGTTCACGGCCTCGAAGGCTGCCTCGCCCATGCAATCCTCGCCGAACTCGACCGGCTGCTCCAGCAGGGCCGACAGGGGCGCGACCACCGGCTTCAGGCTCATCTCCGGCACCCGCTTGCCCTTGGGCCGGTCGAAGTGGGCCAGCAGGATGACCTTGGCGCCCCGGCTCGACAGGTAGTGGATCGTCGGCAGGGCCGAACGCAGGCGGGTGTCGTCGGTGACCCTGCCCCCCTCCATCGGCACATTGAAGTCCACGCGGACGAGGACGCGCTTGCCGGCGAGATCAGCGGTTTCGAGGGAGCGGAAGGTCATGGAGTGCATCTCATAATTTCCCGCTCATCCCGGCGAAGGCCGGGACCCAGGCTTTTTCTGAAACGCACCTGCGCCGGAAGTCAGCCAAACAAGCCTGGGTCCCGGCCTTCGCCGGGATGAGCGGAGTTTGGGTGCTACAGGAACTTCGCCATCACCAGCGCGGTGTCGCTCATGCGGGTCGCGAAGCCCCATTCGTTGTCGTACCAGCTGAGCACGCGGGCGAGCTTGCCGTCGACGACCTGGGTCTGCTTGAGGGCGGCCGTGGAGCTGGCGTCGACGTGGTTCAGGTCCATCGAGACCAGCGGCTCATTGGTGGTCGCCAGCACGCCCTTCATCGGGCCTTCCGAGGCGGCGAGCAGGGCCTTGTTGATCTCCTCCACCGTCACCTCGCGCGCGGCGACGACCTTCAGGTCGACCACCGAGACGTTGGGGGTCGGCACGCGGATCGAGGAGCCGTCCAGCTTGCCCTTCAGCTCGGGCAGCACCAGGCCCAGCGCCTTGGCCGCGCCGGTCGAGGTCGGGATCATGCTCAGCGCCGCGGCGCGGGCGCGATAGAGGTCGCTGTGCATGGTGTCGAGCGTCGGCTGGTCGCCGGTGTAGGCGTGGATTGTGGTCATATAGCCGCGCTCGATGCCGAACAGGTCGTTCAGCACCTTGGCCACCGGGGCCAGAGCGTTGGTGGTGCAGCTGCCGTTGGAGACGACGATGTCGTCGGCGGTCAGGGTCT
>DAORNX010000064.1:0-8773 GCA_035441225.1 Caulobacter sp. | reverse complement strand
CTTGAACACCGGGCGGGCCGGCTGCGAGGGCGCGGCGCGGCCCGACAGGCCCAGCCGGTGGACCTTGCCGATGACCGCGTTGCGGGTGACCCCGCCCAGCTGCTTGGCGATCTGGCTGGCCGAAAGGCCGTCGAGCCAGAGCTTCTTCAGCGTCGCCACGCGATCGTCGGTCCAGCCCATGATCCAACCCTTTCTACTGCACGGGCGACAAACGCCCCCGCGCCGTCGACCCCACATATTGTGTTCGGGGCGCCCGCTGGACGCCTTGCCTACAACATATCGTAAACCTTCTGTTAACGGACACAATAGGCGCCCGGGCGCTGTCCACAGGAACTAGATGTTGAATCCATGGGTATCCCGGTGAATCCGGGATGCTCGCACCGGGGTGGCGCCGCCCACGAAAATCCCTCCTCCTCGATGGAGGAGGGTTGGGTGGTGGTGTGGCCGCTGGGTTGGGCGAAGGGCTCTGACAGGCGCCGGCGCCAGCCAACGCTGGTCCCGCAAGACCATGGCCACACCACCACCCCCGGCCCTTCCTCCATCGAGGAGGAAGGGAGAAGGGGCGTCCGACGTCTTGCACTTTCCCATGCCCGGGCGCATCTGGGGCGTCATGAAAGACATGGCCGAGAGCGTCCTTCCGCCGCAGCCGCGCGACTACGCCGGCTTCAACTGGACGGGCTTTTCCACCCTCTACCTCAAGGAAGTCCGTCGCTTCTGGAAGGTGGGCACCCAGACCATCGCCGCGCCGGTGGTCACCACCCTGCTCTATATGATGGTCTTCGTGGTGGCCGTGCGCGGCGCGGCGCCGCCGATCCACGGCACGCCCTTCTCGGCCTTCGTGGCGCCGGGCCTGATCATGATGGCCATGATCAACAACGCCTTCGCCAATTCGTCGTCGAGCCTGCTGCAGGCCAAGATGATGGGCCTGACGCCGGACTTTCTCACCCCGCCGCTGTCGGCGCTGGAGCAGGTGCTGGCCTTCACCCTCGGCGCGGCGACGCGCGGGGTGATCGTCGGCGCGGTGACGGCCCTGACCATCGCCATCCTGCCCTTCACCCAGCTGCAGGTCGCCCATCCCTGGGCGGTGATCTATTTCGCCGTCGGCGCCTCGCTGCTGATGGGCCTGGTCGGCATCGCCACGGGCCTGTGGTCGGAGAAGTTCGACCACCTGGCGGCGATCACCAACTTCCTGATCATGCCGATGACCTTCCTGTCGGGCACCTTCTACCTCGTCGACAAACTGCCCGAGCCGTTCCGCACGGCCAGCCATTTCAACCCGTTCTTCTATCTGATCGACGGCTTCCGCTACGGCTTCATCGGCGAGGCGGACGGCGACCTGACCGTGGGCGTGGTGCTGACCGGCGTCCTGGCGGTGGCCCTGTTCCTGTGGTCCTGGCGGGTGTTCGTGACGGGCTGGCGGCTGAAGACCTAGGGCCATTCCGAGGGGCATGAAGCAGGCCGTCATCGCCGCACTTGCGACCGTACTGTCCGTCGGATCGGCCGCATCGTCGCCGCCGCCGACGGCCACCGCGGAATGGGTCGCCGGGTTCGCGCAGCCCACGCCAAGGGCCCGGCTGGACCATCTGACCGCAATGCTTGCCGATCTCGGCCTTGAGCACGAGGTCCGGCCGTTCACCCTCAAGCGGGCGGCCGGCGAGGGCCATAACGTCATCATCACCCTGGGCGAGGGCGACAGGGACATTCTTCTCACCGCCCACTACGACGCCAGGCGGCTGAAGGACGGCAGGCTGGCCGACGGCGTCGTCGACAACGCCGCTTCTGTCGTGGCGCTCGCGCGGGCTGCGGTCCTGCTGCGCGGCGGGCTCCAAAACCATCGCCTGCGCATCATCTTCTTCGACCAGGAGGAACTGGGGCTTCTGGGCGCCAAGGCCTACGCCGCGAGCGACGACGGTCGGCGCGCGGCGGCGATCTTCAACTTCGACATCAACGCCTATGGCGATACGCCGTACTACGCCCTGCCCGGCGATGCCGAGAACGCCCTTCTAAAGGGTGTCATCGAGGACGGCTGCAGGGCCGCGAACGCGCCGTGTCGGCCGTTCGAGGTCTACCCGTCCAGCGATCACAGGGCTTTCTGGCTACGGCACATTCCGGCGACGTCGTTCAGCTACCTGCCGCGCGCCGAGGTCGAGGCGCTGGATGCCTTCATGCGGCGGGGGCGAGGGGGCTGGCTCAACCCGCTGCCTGTACCGGCCGTGCTCAGGCTCATTCATTCGCCGAACGACCGGATCACGGCCGTCGATCCGGCCACGGTGGACCGGACCACGAGGCTGGCCGTCGCGATGGCGCGGGCGGCCGATGCTCGCCGCTGATCGCCGGCCCAATCGCCCGAGCATGAACATCGACACCCCGCCGACGGTCGGGGACTGGTCAAGCCGTCCCGAGGGACAGGATAACCTGTCCCCTGCACCTCACCGCACCCGCTCCTTCTCCTTCGGCGCCGAAACCTTGACCGGCTTGCTCTGGGCCTTCGGCTTGGGCAGTAGCCGGAAGCGCGACTGGCACCAGGCGAAGTCGATGCCGATATCGAGCAGGGCGTCGGACCGCCCGCACGGGCAGGCGAAATCCATCACCGTCCAGACCCGGTAGGTCTCGCCGGCGACGAGCGGCACGGGCTGTCCCGTCACATGGTTGGGGGCGGCGTTGACGCACAACACCAGATCGCCAGGGCCGACGGCGTCGCTCATCGATTGATCCCTTGTTGCCGGGGGAAGTCTAGACCCGGATCGGCGACGGGCAAGGGGCTGCTGTCCCCATCGGCGGGCCGCCGAGTCTGACAAACAGGTCATGACACAACTTTAAGTGCCCTGCTTCGGCGCCCGGCGCTATGTCCGGCGAACGGCGTCAGCGGCAGCCCCGAGGGGGAGAGCGGCCCTGCGACCGACCATCACCGCCAGCACGCCGAGGCGACGCGTTCCGCACGCGCGCCCCCGCGCCTTCGAAGGAAATCACCCATGATCGCCCACTTCTCCATCCCCGCCCGCGACCCGCAGGCGACCGCCGAACTGTTCGCCCGCATCATCGACGGCGTCGCCGTCCGCTTCCCCGTCGTCGACGGCGGCTGGATGGTGCTGGCCCGCGACGGCTCGGGCACGGGCGTCGAGGTCATCCCCGACACGGCCGTCATCGCGGCCGGCGAGGGCCCCATTGACGGCGCCCGGTTCACGTCCGGCCCGCGCGAGGCCCCCGCCGGTCCCACGGCCATCCATTTCGCGCTCACCAGCGCCCTGTCGACGGACGAGGTCATCGCCCTTGGCGAGGCCGAGGGCTGGCGCGCGGTGCACGCCGACCGCGGCCCGTTCGACCTGGTCGAGCTGTGGATCGACAACCGCATCATGGTCGAGGTGCTGCCCCCGGCCGGCGCGGCGCGCTACATGGCCTCCGTCCGGTCCCAGCTGGCCGCCCTCGCGGCGACGCCCGAGTTCGCGTAGGGGGTGCTCGCGTCTCGTCACTCTCTCCCGTGAGCGTCACTCCTCTCCCGTGAGGGAGAGGGGGACCAGCCGGAGGCTGGTGGAGAGGGAAGCGCGATAGCTACAGAGTAGTCAGTCGTCGTCGAATGGCGGCGAGCGCTGCCTCCATGTCGTTCATCACCAGACTGGCCGGCAGGCGGAGGGTGCGGACGCCGCGCATCGCCAACCAGGCGTCGCGGACCTCGTCGCGCGCCACACGGTCCTCATCATGCATGCCGCCATCCACCTCGATGGCCAGCCGCGAGCGGGCGCAGAAGAAGTCGAGCACATAGTGACCGAGCGGGTGCTGCCGGCGGATATGAATGCCGTCGAGTTGGTTCTTGCGAACGCGACTCCATAGGCGGAGCTCAGGTTCGTTCATGCGTCGGCGGAGGCGTTTTGCGAGGTTTCGCGTGCGCTCAGTGGTTTCCATGAGGAGGCCGCTACGGCGGCTAACTTCCTAAATACAATGTTAACGAGCATTTCCGGTCCGGTCAACGCCTGCGCTTCCCTCTCCACCATGCTCCGCATGGTCCCCCTCTCCCTCGCGGGAGAGGACCGCTGAACCCCAAATTCTTGACATCTCACCGCTCCCCGGTGAGAAGCCTTAAGCTTCCCGTCCCCGTGCTTTCGCGCGGGGACGTCTTCTCTTTTGGGAGGCGACCTTGACCACCCCGACCGCTCCGACCGCGACCCCCGACCACATCATGGGCGTCTACAACCGCGCTCCGCTGGCGGTTGACCGAGGGCTCGGCGCGCGCCTGTGGGACGTCAACGGCGTCGAGTATCTCGATTGCGTCGCCGGCATCGCCACCAACGGCCTGGGCCACTGTCATCCGAAGCTGGTGGAGACGCTCAAGGTCCAGGCCGACAAGCTCTGGCACGTCTCCAACATCTTCCGCATCCCGGGCCAGGAGGCGCTGGCCAGGGCCCTGACCGACGCGACCTTCGCCGACGTGGTGTTCTTCACCAACTCGGGCACCGAGGCGATCGAGTGCGCGCTGAAGACGGCCCGCAAGTACCACACCGCCAACGGCCATCCCGAGCGGGTGGACATCATCGGCTTCGACGGTTCGTTCCACGGCCGCAGCTACGCGGCCATCACCGCCGCCGGCAACCCGGGCTATGTCGAGGGCTTCGGCCCGCGCCTGCCCGGCTACGTCCAGGCCAAATGGGGCGAGATGGATGCGCTGAAGGCGTTGATCGAGCAGCCGACGACGGCCGCGGTGATCCTCGAGCCGGTGCAGGGCGAGGGCGGCGCGCGCGCCATGCCGGAAGCCGACCTCGACCAGATCCGCGCCTGGACCCGGGAAAACGGCGTGCTGCTGATCTATGACGAGGTGCAGTCGGGCATGGGCCGCACGGGCAAGCTGTTCGCCCATGAATGGGCCAGCGACGCCGCGCCGGACATCATGGCCGTGGCCAAGGCGCTTGGCGGCGGTTTCCCGGTCGGCGCCTGCCTGGCCACGGCCGAGGCGGCCAAGGGCATGACCGTCGGCGTGCACGGCTCGACCTTCGGCGGCAACCCGCTGGCCATGGCCGTCGGCCTGGCCGCCTTCGACGAGATCAGCAAGGACGAGACCCTGGCCAACGTCCGCGACGTGGCCGGCTACTTCAACCAGCAGCTCACGGGCCTGAAGGAGCGTTTCCCGGACATCATCGTCGATGTGCGCGGCAAGGGCTTCCTGATCGGACTCAAGGTCACGCCGGTGAATCGCGAGTTCATGGCCATGGCCCGCGACCAGAAACTGCTGGTGGCCGGCGGCGGCGACAACTGCGTGCGCCTGCTGCCCTCGCTGCTGCTGACCGTCGAGGAAGCCCGCGAGGCAGTCGAGAAGCTCGAGAAGACCTGCGAAGCGGCGCGCGCGAAGGCGGCGGCCGCGGCCTGACCCCTCATTCCGCTCATCCCGGCGAAGGCCGGGACCCAGGCTTTTTCGGAAAGCCCGTGTGCGAGCGGAAGGAGACACAACAAACCTGGGTCCCGGCCTTCGCCGGGATGAGCGGTGTAATTGATGTCCAGTCCCAGACACTTCCTCGATATCTGGAAGCTCGAGGCCCACGACCTGCGGGTCATCCTTGACGACGCCCGCGCCCGCAAGGCCGCCCGCCGGGGCTGGACCCAGGCGCGCGTCGACGCCGACGCGCCGGCCGAGGGCCGCACCCTGGCGATGATCTTCGAGAAGAATTCGACCCGCACGCGGTTCAGCTTCGACGCGGCGATCCGCCAGCTCGGCGGTTCGGGCATCATCTCCACGGCGGCCGACATGCAGCTGGGCCGCGGCGAGCCGATCGAGGACACCGCCCGGGTGCTCTCGCGCATGGTCGACGCGGTGATGATCCGCGCCAACCGCCACGAGGACGTCGAGCTGTTCGCCCAGAACGCCACCATCCCGGTGATCAACGGCCTGACCGACAAGAGCCACCCCTGCCAGATCCTCGCCGACATCCTGACCTTCGAGGAGCATCGCGGGCCGATCGCGGGCAAGACCATCGCCTGGGTCGGGGACGGCAACAACGTCTGCTCCAGCTTCATCCACGCCGCGCCCAAGCTTGGCTTCAAGCTCAACATCGCCTGCCCGGCGGCCTATCACCCGGACCTCTATGACCTGGCCCGGGCCGCCGAGCAGCAGGGCCGCATCGAGATGACCGAGGACCCGCGCGAGGCGGTGCGCGGCGCCGACTGCGTGGTCACCGACACCTGGGTGTCGATGGGCGACGTCGATGGCGAGGCGCGGCTGGACGCGTTCGAATCCTACCAGGTCGACGAGGATCTGATGGCCCTGGCCGACCGCAAGGCGGTGTTCCTGCACTGCCTGCCGGCCCACCGCGGCGAGGAGGTCAGCGACGCGGTCATCGACGGCCCGCAGTCGCTGGTCTGGGACGAGGCGGAGAACCGCATCCACGCCCAGAAGTCGATCCTCGCCTGGTGCTTCGGCAAGATCGGCTGATGCCGGCGGTCGGGCTCGAAAAGGACGATCGCGCTGCGCTCGCCAGGGCGTTGCGCGGCTACCTGAAAGACGAGCTGGACGTCGAGATCGGCGGTCTTGAGGCCGAGTTCCTGCTCGACTTCATGGGCGAGCGGCTCGGCCCGCGCTTCTACAACCGGGGCCTCCGCGACGCAGCCACGGCCCTGGCCAAGCGCATGGACGTGCTGACCGAGGCGCTCGAAGAGCTGGAACGGCCGGTCCCGCGCGACTGACGGCCGTCGGAGCCGGCGACTACTTCTTGGATGGACAAAACGGGAACACTCTTTTAGGTTGTTCCCATGACTCCGTTCGTCTTCGACACGCTCAGCGCTTCCAAGCAACTCCGGGAAGCCGGTATGCCCGAAGGCGTGGCCGAGGCGGTGGTGTCGGTCTTCCAGCACGCGTCGGCGATGCCGGACATCAGTCATCTGGCGAGCAAGGCTGATATCGCGGACATGGCCACCAGGGCGGACCTTGAGCTGCTGCGCGTAGCGACAAAGGCGGACATCGAGTCGCTCCGGCAGAGCACCAGCGCAGACACTCACGTCCTCCGCACCGAGATGGCCACCAAGGCTGAACTCGCCCAGTTGCGGCTGGAGATCGCGAGCTTCCGGGCCGCCATCACCGACACGATCCGTCAGCAGGGCTGGCTGCTGCTGGGCGGCATCGGCGTCCTGATGGGGATGTTTACGTTCATCGGTCGCACCCTCGGCTGACCGGCGAAAGGTGGCTCCCTACGGCATCTCCGCCGCCGCGATGCGCTTCTCGATGCTGGCCGCCAGCGCCGGGTGATAGCCGCTCTTCGCGGCCTCGAAATACCGCCGCGCGAGCGGCAGGCCCCAGGCCTTGTCCTTCAGCAGCCCGTTGTACAGCGGGTTGAGGAACAGGCCCCGGCCGTTGCTGGCCAGGAAGGTCTGCAGCGACGGCAGGGCCGGGGCGTAGCGGTTGGCCACCACCAGCTCCAGCCAGGCCGAGCGAACATAGGCGTTGGTCGAGTCCGACAGGCCGAAGGCGTCGTCCAGCCCGGCCAGCTGCGCCGGGGTCAGCCGCCGCGGCAGGCCGTCGAGGAACCGCTTCCACTCCTGGGTCGTCCAGCCCTTGCCGGGGATGGCCGCGGCCGGGCCGCCGCCAAGGAAGGCGGTCCGCGCCGCGTCGACCGTCAGCAGGGCCGGCGAGGCCTCGTGCCAGGCCCCCGACGGGATGCCGGGCCGGTAGACCCATTCGTCGAGCTGCAGCTTCGCCTCAAGCGCGGCGTCGCCCTTGACCAGGTGCTCGCGCAGGTCGGCGAGGAAGCCGGCGGTGGTCTGCGGCTGGAAGGCGAAACGGTCGAAATAGCCGCGCAGATAGGCGTCCCAGCGGTCGCGGCCGAAGGCGTGCTCCAGCGTGCGCAGGAAGGCCTCGCCCTTGATGTACTCGACCCCGGTGCCGGCGCCGAACAGGGTCACCTCGGCCGCCGGCCGGCTGGCCACGGCCCGCTGCAGCTCGTCCCAGCTCAGGTCGGCCTCGATCCCGGCCCGTTCGGGGCCGTAGAGCGCCTCCATCATCCGGTTCTCGACGTAGCTGGTGAAGCCCTCGTTGAGCCAGATGTCGTCCCAGGTGGCGTTGGTCACCAGGTTGCCCGACCAGCTGTGCGCCAGCTCGTGCGCCACCAGCCCGACGTTGGCCCGGTCGCCGGTGATGAAGGTCGGGGTCAGGAAGGTCAGGGTGGTGTTTTCCATGCCGCCGTAGGGGAAGGCCGGCGGCAGCACCAGCACGTCGTAGCGGCCCCAGCGGTAGGGGCCGTAGAGCGCCTCGGCAGCCTCGACCATCTTCTCGGTGTCGACCAGCTCGGCGGCGGCCCGGGCCATCATCGCCGGCTCGGTATAGACGCCGGTGCGCGGGCCCAGCGCCTGGAAGGCGATGTCCCCGGCGGCCAGGGCGATCAGATAGGGCGCGGTCGGATGGGTCATGCGGAAGCGGAACGCCCGCCGGCCCGGTCCGGCCGGCTCGCCCCCAGGGGTCAGCTTCTCGCCGCTCATCACCGCCGTCAGCCCCTCGGGCACGACGATCCGCGCGGTCCAGGTCTGGCGCACGCCGGGGCTGTCCTGGGTCGGGATCCAGCTGCGGTTCAGCGTCGGCTGGCCCTGGCTGTAGAGGAACGGCTTGACCTTGCCGGCGGTCAGCTCGGGCGGCAGCCACTGCAGCGCCAGGGCCCCCGGCGCCGAGCGATAGGCCACCACCACCCGCGTCGCCCCGGCCAGCTGCACGGTCAGCGGCGCCCCCTTGTCGCCCTCGGCGGCGCCCAGGGTCCAGGCCAGCTTGCGCCCGGCCCCGTCGGTCACCTCCAGGATGGTCAGGCCC
>DAORNX010000063.1:0-8897 GCA_035441225.1 Caulobacter sp. | reverse complement strand
GATTGGCCCCAACGCCTCGATCGGCTTCGCGCTGCTCGGCGACCGGGTGCGCATCTACGCCGGCGCCCGCATCGGCGAGGCCGGCTTCGGAGCGACGGCGGGCGGCGAAGGCGTCGTCGACGTGCCGCAGCTGGGGCGGGTGATTCTCCAGGACGGCGTGACCATCGGCGCCAACGGCTGCATTGATCGCGGCGCCTGGGACGACACGGTGATCGGCGAGAACACCAAACTCGACAACCAGGTGCACATCGCCCACAACGTGCGGGTTGGGCGGAACTGCGTCATGGCCGCCTATTCGGGAGTCTCGGGCAGCGTGACGATCGGCGACGGTTGCGCCTTTGGCGGACGGACCGGCATCGCCGACCACGTGACCATCGGCGACGGGGTGCAGATCGCGGCCGGGGCCGGGGTGTTCCGTGATGTGCCGTCCGGCGAGACCTGGGGCGGCATTCCCGCCCAGCCGATCCGCAACTGGCTGCGCGAGACGGCCCTGCTGTCGCGCATGGCGCGCGAAAAGAAGAGGACGGGCCATGACTGACGGCGAAACCGCGCTGCCGACCATTGAGATCACCGAAGTGCTGGCGCGACTGCCGCACCGCTATCCGTTCCTGCTGGTCGACCGGGCCGAGGACTACAAGGCCGGGGAATCGCTGGTCGGCATCAAGTGCGTGACCGTCAATGAGCCCTTCTTTCCCGGACATTTCCCGGGCAATCCGGTGATGCCCGGCGTGCTGGTGGTCGAGGCCCTGGCCCAGGTTGGCGCCCTGCTGATGTCCAAGACCTGGGACGTCGACATGGAGAAGTCGACGATCTTCTTCATGTCGGTTGATGGCGCGCGGTTCCGTCTGCCGGTCCGGCCCGGCGACGTGCTGAAGCTGCATGTCGAGGTTTTGCGCATCCGCGCGCCGGTCGTGAAGTTTTCCGGCAAGGCGATGGTCAACGGCAGGCTGGCGGCCGAATGCGAATTCGCGGCGATGAAGGCGGACAATCCCCAGTGACGAAGATTCACCCCACGGCCATCGTCGACAAGGCCGCCGATCTCGACCCGAGCGTCGAGATCGGGCCCTATTGCCTGGTCGGGCCGGGCGCCAGGCTGGGCAAGGGCGTCAGGCTGCTGTCGCATGCCATCGTCGAGGGTGTCACCGAGGTTGGCGAGGATTGCGTGCTGCATCCGTTCGCCTGCCTGGGCGGGCCGCCGCAGCACTCGGCCCACCGGGGCGAACCGACTCGGGTGGTGGTCGGCGCCCGCAACGTGTTCCGCGAGCACGTCACCGTTCACGCCGGCACGGCGGGCGGCCGCGGCGTGACCACGATTGGCTCGGACGGCCTGTTCATGGTCAGCGTCCATGTCGGCCACGACTGCATCATCGGCGACAAGGTCATCATGGCCCCCAGCGTGGCCGTGGGCGGCCATGTGACAGTCAATGACTTCGTCTTCCTCGGCGGGCTGGCGGCGATCCACCAGTTCACCCGCATCGGCCGCTATGCCTTCGTCGGCGGCGGCGGCATCGTCACCAAGGACGTGATCCCCTACGGCTCGGTCTGGGGCAACCACGCCCACCTCGAGGGGCTCAACCTGATCGGTCTGAAGCGGCGCAATTTCACTCGCGAGCAGATCGCCACCCTGCGCGCCGCCTACCGCCTGCTGTTCGCCGACGAGGGCACCTTCCAGGAACGACTGGACGACGTCACCGAGACCTACCCGGACGTCCCCGAGATCATGGAAATCGTCGCCTTCATCCGCGACGACGCGACCCGCCCGCTGTGCCTGCCCGAGCGCGAGGTCTGAGCGTGCGCAAGCTCGGGATCATCGCCGGGGGCGGGGGGCTCCCGGCGGAAATCGCTGATCGCTGCCGGCGCACGGGCCGGCCGTACTTCGTGATCCGCCTGCGCGGTTTCGCCGACGAGGGCACGACCGGTCATCCGTCCGCCGACCTGGGCCTGGGCGAGCTCGGCAAGGTGTTCAAGGTGCTCCATCAGGAGCACTGCGAGGCCGTTTGCCTGGCTGGCACGGTGGCCCGGCCCGATTTCAGCAAGCTCAAGCCGGATCTGCGCGGCATGGCGGCCCTGCCGTCCATCGTCGCCGCGGCTCGCAAGGGCGACGACGGCCTGCTGCGGGCGGTGCTCGACGAGTTCCGCAAGGAGGGCTTCGCCATCGAGGGGGCCCATGAGGCGGCCCGCTCGATGACCCTTCCGCTCGGCTGCCTGGGCGCGGTGGCGCCCGGAGACCGCCACGCCGAGGACATCCAGCGGGCGCTGATCGCCGCCCGGGCGATCGGGCGGCTCGACATCGGCCAGGGGGCGGTGGTCTGCGACGGCCTTGTGCTGGCGGTCGAGGCTCAGGAAGGCACGGACGCCATGCTGCGTCGTGTGCGCGAGTTGCCTGAAGCCATCCGCGGCGCGCCCGGGGGCGCCAAGGGCGTGCTGGCCAAGGCGCCCAAGCCGATCCAGTCCACCGATGTCGACCTGCCGACCATCGGCGTCGCGACGGTTCGGGCCGCCGCCCAGGCCGGGCTGGCGGGAATCGTCGGCGAGGCAGGCCGGCTGCTGGTGGTCGACCGCGAGGAGACCGCGGCCATGGCCGACGACCTGGGCCTGTTCATCCTGGGGGTCGAGGCGAAGGACGAATGACCCGGCCCCTGACCGTCATGCTGGTGGCCGCCGAGGCCTCGGGTGACGCGCTCGGCGCCGGTCTCGCCCACGCCCTCAAGGCCCGGCTCGGCGACCGGGTGCGGCTGGTGGGCGTCGGTGGCCGCCGGATGGCCGCCGAGGGGATCGACAGCCCGTTCGACATCGCCAGCCTGTCGATCCTCGGCATCTTCGAGGCCGTCGCGGCCTACCGGACAGTGGTCCGGCGCGTGGCCGACACCGTGGCCCTGGCGCAACGCGAGACGCCGGACCTGGCCGTGCTGATCGACAGCTGGGGCTTTACCCTTCGCGTCGCCCAGGCCCTGCGCAGGACCTTTCCGGGCATGCCGCTGGTCAAGTACGTCGGGCCGCAGGTCTGGGCCACGCGGCCGGGGCGGGCGAAAACCCTGGCGGCCAGCGTCGATCATCTGCTGTCGATCCACAGCTTCGACGCCCCCTGGTTCGAGAAGGAGGGGCTGAAGACCACCTTCGTCGGCAATCCGGCCCTGGCGAAGGACTTCTCGCACGCCGATCCGGCCCGTCTGCGCACCGCGATCGGGGCGGGGCAGGACGACGACATCCTGCTGGTTCTGCCTGGCAGCCGCCCGGCCGAGATCAAGCTGGTCATGCCGGTGTTCGAGGCGGCGGTGAAACGGCTCAAGGCCGACCGACCGGGCCTGCACATCGTCATCCCCGCCGCCGGAACCGTGATTGACTCGGTGCGGGCGAAGGTCGCCGGCTGGCCATTCCGCGCCCATGTGGTCGAGGACGAGCAGCTCAAGGATGACGCCTTCGTCGCCGGTACGGTCGCCCTGGCCTGCAGCGGCACGGTGACCACCGAGCTGGCCCTGGCCGGCACGCCGATGGTGGTGGCCTACAGGATCGGCGCGGCGACCTACGCCATTCTCAAGCTGATCTTCAAGTCGCCCTGGGTGACGATGTTCAACATCGCGGCCAAGGCCTTCGTCGCGCCGGAGTTCCTGCAGGCGGAATGCACGCCGGACAATCTGGCCCGGGCCATCGCGGACCGACTGGACGACCCCGCTCTGCGGGCCCGCCAGGTCGACGCCCAGAACGCGGCGCTGGAGCTGATGGGCAGGGGCGGGCCCGACCCGTCGGAGAAGGCGGCGGACACGATCATCGCCCTGCTCGCCGAACGGGGCGTGAAGGTCTGAGGGCCGACGAATCCGGGGGGCTGAAACCTTCGCGGTGGCTCCCCATGCTCCTCGATGGAGGACGGCGGCCTTCCGCAGGCTCGCCGAACGGCCGGGGGCGGCGTAGAACCAGCCCATGCGCCCCGTTCTCCTCGCTGTCCTGGTCCTCGCCGTGGCCGCCTGCACCCCTGTCGCCGGCCCTGCGCCTGCGCCGCCGCCGACGACGCAAGTCGCCCTGGCCGCCGACCCCGCCGCCTGCAGAGCCGCCGGCGGTGCGATCCGGCCGGTTTGCCGCATGCAACGTCCTGCCTGCGTGATCGCCTACAGGGACTCCGGCCAGGTCTGCACCGACAGCGACCAGTGCGACGGCCGCTGTGTGGCCGACGACGGCTATAGCCCCAAGGCCCCGGGTCCGGTCGCCGCCCATTGCGAAGCCGACAGCGACCGCTGCGGCTGCGCCACCGAGGTTCTCGGCGGCGTGGCGCAAGCCACCCTCTGCATCGACTGATCATGCAGACTTTTGATGTTGTCATCGTCGGGGCCGGGGCGGCCGGCATGATGTGCGCCATCGAGGCGGGTCGCCGCGGCCGCTCGGTGCTGGTCATCGATCACGCCAGGGCGCCGGGCGAGAAGATTCGCATCTCCGGTGGCGGTCGTTGCAACTTCACCAACCTCAACACCGGTCCGCAGGCCTTCCTGTCGCAGAATCCGCGCTTCTGCCTGTCGGCGCTGCGGCGCTACACCCCGAAGGACTTCATCGCGGCCGTCGATGCGCGCGGCATCGCCTGGCACGAGAAGACGCTGGGCCAGCTGTTCTGCGACGGCTCGGCGATGCAGATCGTGACCATGCTGACCGACGACATGGCGCAGGCCGGCGTGGACCTGCGCCTGGGCCTGGACGTTGAACGCGTCGACCGCGAAGGGGAGGGGTTCGCCCTGACCCTGTCGGACGGCGCCCGGGTCGGCTGCGCGTCGCTGGTGGTGGCCACGGGCGGCAAGTCGATCCCGAAGATGGGCGCGACGGGCTGGGCCTACGACATCGCCCGCCAGTTCGGCCTGAACATCATCGAGACGCGGCCGGCCCTCGTGCCGCTGACCTTCGAGATCGGCCTGCTGCAGCGCTGGAAGGACCTGTCCGGCGTCGCGGTCGACGCGCTGGTGGCCAGCGGCAAGACGACCTTCGCCGAGGCCATGCTGTTCACCCATCGCGGCCTCAGCGGGCCGTCGATCCTGCAGATCTCGTCCTATTGGCGCGAGGGCCAGGAGATCGCCGTATCGATGGCGCCGGGCGTGGACGTGTTCGCGGCGCTGAAGGCCGCCAAGGGCTCGAACCCGCGCCAGGCGGTGCATACCGCCCTGGGGGCCTTCCTGCCCGACCGGCTTGCCCGGAAGCTGGCCGAGGAGGCCGGCGCGCGCGGCAACCTGGCCGACACGCCCGACGCCGTGCTGCGGGCGCTGGATGCGGCGGTCAACCACTGGCGGGTCAAGCCGGTGGGGTCGGAAGGCTACCGCACGGCCGAAGTCACCCTGGGCGGGGTCGACACGCGCGACCTGAACTCGACGACCATGGCCGCCAACGCCGTGCCCGGGCTCTATTTCATCGGCGAATGCGTCGACGTGACCGGCTGGCTCGGCGGTTACAATTTCCAGTGGGCCTGGTCGAGCGGCTGGGCGGCGGGGCAGGTGGCGTAGGGGACATGTACCAAAGGTACGTGTCCCCCAATCCAGGTTCGCGGCGCGATTAGGGGACACGTACCTGCGGTACATGTCCCCTGCTTACTTCAACAGCTTCTGCCCTTCGTCCTTCAGCCGGCCGCCGATCTTGCCGGCCAGCAGGCCCAGGATGCCGGGCAGGACGATCTCCATCCGCACCGCGTCGGCCAGCACATGCAGCGAGCCGGTGATGCTCTGGCCGCTGACCTGGGCGTCGAACAGCAGCCGGTCGCCGTCCCAATGCTGGTCGATCTTCGCGGCGCCGCCCGGCAGTTTGGCGGTCATTTCCGCCAGGCCGGTTTCGAGCCGTCGGCGGGCCTCGGCCACGCCGAGTTGGTGGGGAATGGAGACGGTGAGGGGCTTGGCCATGATGTTCCAACGAAACAGGCCCCGGATTGCTCCGAGGCCTGGGGAAATCCGTACGCGGCGCCGTCAGCCGCGCTTGTCGATCGGCGCGTAGTCCCGCTGGGTGGGGCCCGTGTAGAGCTGGCGCGGCCGGCCGATCTTGCGCTGGGGATCCTCGAACATCTCCTTCCACTGGCTGATCCAGCCGACGGTGCGGGCCAGGGCGAACAGCACGGTGAACATGTTGGTCGGGAAGCCCATCGCCCGCAGGGTGATGCCGGAATAGAAGTCAATGTTCGGATAGAGCTTGCGCTCGATGAAGTAGGGATCGCTGAGGGCGATCTTCTCCAGCTCCATCGCCACCTCGAGCAGCGGGTCGTTGATGCCCAGCTCCTTGAGCACCTCGTGGCAGGTCTTCTGCATGACCTTCGCCCGGGGGTCGAAGTTCTTGTACACGCGGTGGCCGAAGCCCATCAGCTTGTACTCGCGGTCCTTCACGCCCTGGATGAACTCGGGAATCCTGTCGACCGTGCCGATGGTCTCGAGCATCTCCAGGGCCTCCTGGTTGGCGCCCCCGTGCGAGGGGCCCCACAGGCAGGCGATGCCGGCGGCGATACAGGCGAACGGATGGGCGCCGGACGAACCGGCCAGCCGCACCGTCGAGGTCGAGGCGTTCTGCTCGTGGTCGGCGTGCAGGATGAAGATGCGGTCCATCGCGCGGGTCAGCACCGGATTGGGCTTCCAGTCCTCGGCCGGCACGGCGAAGCACATGCGCAGGAAGTTCTCGGAGTAGCTGAGCTCGTTGCGCGGCGACACGAACGGCTGACCGATCGTGTATTTGAACGCCCGCGCGGCGATCGTCGGCATCTTGGCGATCAGGCGATGGGCGCTGATCTCGCGCTCGCGGGCGTCGTCGACGTTCATGCTGTCGGCGTAGAAGGCCGACAGGGCGCCGACCGCGCCGGTCATCACCGCCATCGGATGGGCGTCGCGGCGGAAGCCCTCGAAGAAGCGATCGAACTGGGCGTTCAGCATGGTGTGGTAGGTGATGTTGCGGTCGAACTTGCTGAACTCGTCGGCCGTCGGCAGTTCCCCATGCAGCAGCAGGTAGCAGACCTCGAGGAAGCTGGACTTCTCGGCCAGCTGGTCGATCGGGTAGCCGCGGTGCAGCAGGATCCCCGCGTCACCGTCGATGAAGGTGATCTTGCTCTCGCAGGACGCCGTCGAGGTGAAGCCCGGATCGAAGGTGAAGGTGTCGGAGTCGGCGTACCATTTGCGAACATCGACCACATCCGGGCCGGTGGAGCCCTTGAGGATCGGCAGCTCGAAGCTCTTGTCGCCGATCGTCAGCATCGCCTTGTCGGTCATGCTTCAATCCCCTCGAAATCATGGTCGCCCGAACGGGCGTTCGGCGCCGTTATAGCGGTTCACGCGGCAGGCGAAAGCACGTCGTCGATGCGCGCCAGACTCTCCTCGCGGCCCAGGGCCGAAAGCGTGCGTCCAAGGTCCGGCGATGCCATGCCGGCGGTCAGAATCGCGCGCAGGGCAGGCGCGAACTTGCCGAAGCCGACGCCTTCCGACCCGGCGAACGCCTTGAGCAACGCCTCAAGCGCCTCGGCGCCCCAGTCGTTGGCGGCGGCCAGGCCGGCGCGCAGCCGCAGAAGGCGCGCGCGGGTCTCGTCGGTGAGCAGGCCCAGGGCCTTGTCGTCGAGTTTCAGGGGCCTGGGCCGGTAGAGGAAGGCCAGCTGGTCGGCCAGCTCGACGATGGTCCTGGCCCGCTCCTTGACCAGCGGGATGGCGCGCAGGGCATGCGCCCTGCGCACGTCGTCCAGCGGATCGCCACGGGCGCCATAGACCTCAGCGACCAGCGCCAGAAGGCGGGCGTCGTCGGCCAGACGGATGTAGTGGGCGTTGACGAAGTTGAGCTTGTCCCAGTCGAGCCGCGAGGCGCCCTTGTTGGCGTCGACGATGTCGAACCAGGCGACGGCCTGCTCGTCGCTGAACAGCTCGTCGTCGCCATGACTCCAGCCCAGGCGGACGAGGTAGTTCCGCATCGCTTCGGGGAGGTAGCCCAGTGCGGCGAAATCGGTCACCGCCGTGGCCCCGTGGCGCTTGCTGAGCTTGGCCCCGTCCTCGCCGTGGATCAGCGGGATGTGGGCGAAGGCCGGCGCCTGCCAGCCCATCGCCTGGTACAGGAGGCTCTGCCGGGCGGCGTTGTTCAGGTGGTCGTCGCCGCGAATGATGTGGGTGACGTCCATGTCGTGGTCGTCGACTACCACGGCGAGGTTGTAGGTCGGGGCGCCGTCCGAGCGCAGCAGGACAAGGTCGTCCAGGTCGCGGTTGCGGAAGGTCACCTGGCCCTGGACGAGGTCCTCGACCACGGTGTCGCCGTTCAGCGGGCCGCGGAAACGAATCGCGTGCGGCCTGGCGAGATCGGTCGGACCGGGGTCGCGATCGCGCCAGGGCGACCGCAGGGCGTGGCCGGCCGCGTGGGCCTTCTCCCGGGCCGCAACCAGTTCGTCTCCGGACAGCCAGCAGCGATAGGCCTTGCCGGCCGCGAGCATCTCCAGAACCACGGCCCGGTGCCGATCCGCGCGGGCGTGCTGGAACACCGGCTCGCCGTCGAATGGCAGGCCCAGCCAGGCCAGGCCGTCGAAGATCACCTGCACCGCGGCCTCGGTCGACCGTTCGCGATCGGTATCCTCCACGCGCAAAAGAAAGCGCCCGCCCGTATGTTTCGCGTATAGGTAGTTGAACAGGGCGGTGCGCGCCGTGCCGATGTGCATCGAGCCGGTCGGCGAGGGGGCGATTCGGGTGACGACGGGCCTGGAGTCGGACATCTCTGTGGGGTCTGCGCGGCTGGGCGGGCCTCTTAGCATGGCCGCCCGCGCCGCACATAGCCTTGCGCTCGTTCGCGCTGAAATCGCCGAGCAGGCCCGGCGCTGGACCCTCTGGGCCCCGGTGGCGTTCGGCCTGGGCGCCGCCGGCTATCTGGCCCTGCGCGAGGAACCGCCGCTGTGGCTGGCCGCGCCCCTGGCGGCCCTCGCCGTTGCGGTC
>DAORNX010000062.1:6853-8939 GCA_035441225.1 Caulobacter sp. | reverse complement strand
CTCGACCAGCTGCTCGACGCCCATGCCGTAGCCGATCTGCGCCAGGTCCTGGCCGTTGAGGCTGGTCAGCACGGTGACGCCGAGAATCTTCGCCCGGCGATCCGCGCCGCGGCCCCGCACCGCCGCGGCCAGCACCTGCGGCTCGGCATGCACGGTCAGCAGGTCGCAGGCGCCGGAGCCGACGATCGCCGCCGCCGCCTTCTCCACCGTCGCGCCGATGTCGTGCAGCTTCCAGTCCAGGAAGATCTGGCGGCCCCGGGCCTTGAGGTCGCGGGCCATGTCCATGCCGCCAACGGCCAGCAGCTGCAGGCCGATCTTGTAGAAACCGACCGCGTCGCCCAGGGTCTCGACCATTGCCTCCGCTTCGGCGCGGCTGGGGAGGTCGAGGGCGACGATCAGGCGCGGGTCGGCGGACATGCGGCGGCTCCCGCCTCTCGGGGAGGCGCGCTGGCGTGATTTGGGCTAAGGAAGCTGCATGACCTCCTGGGAATACGCCGTCAACTTCTTCGTCGCCCTGTTCGCGCTGCTCGACCCGATCGGCAACGTGCCGGTGTTCGCCGCGGCGACGGCGGGCGGGATCGCGGCAGGCCGCCGCTGGGTGGCGGCCTACATTTCCCTGTTCGCCTTTGTCTTCATGACCTTCTTCTTCTTCACCGGCCTGTCGCTGCTGGAGTTCTTCGGCATCTCGCTGCCGGCCTTCCGCATCGCCGGCGGGGTGATCCTGTTCCTGATGGGCCTGGAGATGGCGCGCGACGACTTCACCGCCATGTTCGCCGACGCGGCCGAGGGGGTCGAGGACGCGGCTCCGCGCGCCTACGCGCGGCGCCGGTTCGAGCGGCTGATCGTGCCGTTCGCCATGCCCCTGCTGATCGGGCCCGGGGCCATCTCGACGGTGATCATCTACGCCAGCGGGGCGAGGAAGCTGGGCCTGGAGGGCATGGCCACCGGCGTGGGCGTGATCGCCGCGGTGTCGGCGCTGACCATGGTCTGCTTCTGGCTCACCCCGCTGATCTCGCGCCTGCTGGGCCGGATCGGCATGACCATCATCGTGCGGGTGCTGGGCCTGATCCTCTGCGCCATGGCCGTGCAGTTCGTGATCATCGGCGTGGCCGACACGGCGCGCGGGGTGATCATCAAGAAGGACGTCTCCGCGCCCTACGCGGCGGAGAAGTAGGACGGGCCCTGCCGCGAGAGTGATCGGCGGCCCGAGCCTCAGACCTTCCGGAACCGCCCGCCCTGCCGCGCCATCAGCGCCAGGGCCCAGTCGTCCGGCAGCAGCTTCGCGATCGCGGCGATGGCCTTGTTCGGCGCGCCGGTGACGCAGACCGGACGGTTCGCCTCGGCCGCCTCGTAACCGGTGGCCGCCACCTCGTCGGCCCCCAGCCACAGCCATTCCGGCGTCGCCTGGCTGACCTGGGAGCGGGTGGCGTTGACGTCGTGGAACTCGGAAAAGGTGAAGCCGGGGCAGAGCGCCGAAACATGCACGCCGGTGGCCAGGTTCTCCAGGTGCAGGCTTTGGGAGAACTTCACCAGGAAGCTCTTGGTCGCCGCGTAGAGGGTATGGCCGGCCGAGCCCGGCACCAGTCCGGCGAGGGAAGCGACATTGACGATCCGCCCGAACCGGCGGTCGATCATGCCGGGCAGGACCTTGTGGGTCAGCTCGCAGACCGCCACCAGCATCACCTGCAGCATGCTCCGCTGATCAGGCCAGCGGGTGTCGGCATAGGCGCCGGCCAGGCCGTAGCCGGCATTGTTGACCAGGGCGTCGACGACCCGGCCGTGCGATTCGATCTCGGCCAGGATGGCGTCGCAGGCGCCGGGCTCGCCGAGGTCGGCGGCGATGACCAGGGCTTCGACCCCGAACCGCAGGCGGATCTCGGCCGCCAGGGCCTCGAGCCGGTCGGTCCGACGCGCGGTCAGGGCCACATCGTAGCCGTGGCTGGCGTAGATGCGGGCGAAGGCGGCGCCGATGCCGGCGGAAGCGCCGGTCACCAGCGCGAGGCGGCGGGGCATGCGGACGGACCTTTCAGGAAGTCCTGCTGGAAGACTGAGCCTCAGAGTGGCCCGCCCGCCGCGTCGGTTCAAG
>DAORNX010000062.1:0-6742 GCA_035441225.1 Caulobacter sp. | reverse complement strand
GCTGCGCGCCGGTTCGCTGGCTGCGCCCTGGGTCCAGCGCCGCGCCGCCTCGGCCACCCGGACGCCCAGCAGTCGCGCCGTTTCACGGTCGCCGCCCGGCGGGCTGAGCTCGGCGGCCGCATTGTCCGACTGCCCCGCCAGGCCGAGGAAGGCGCCCACGCGGTTGAGCGTCTCGGGTCCGCGCTCGGCGGCGGGAACGTTGGGCGCGGGGACGCCCAGGTTGACCCAGTTCATGCCGTGCTGCGAGGCGAGGATGGCCAGGCTGGTCAGGGCATGCAGCTTGTCGCCGGAAAAGCTGTGCGAGTTGGTGAAGCCGGCCGCCAGCTTGTCCTTCCAGGCTCCGGTGAAGAAGGCCTTCGAGGTGGCGTCGGCGAACACTTTGAACACGCCGGACACGTCGCCCATGTAGGTCGGGGCGCCGAACACGACCGCGTCCGAGGCGGTGATCTCGTCGAGCAGCGGGTCGAAATCCTGGCCGGCGTTGTCGATCCTCAGCAGGATGGCCTCGGCGCCGGCGTCGCGCACGCCCTGGGCGACGCTGGCGGCGAGGGCTTCGGTGTGGCCGTAGCCGGAATGGTAGGCGATGGCGATGCGGGTCATTCTGGTTCCCCGTTAAGAACTGTCTCAGTGACAGTTACGTAATGAACCGCCCGCTGATCGGCAAGATATCAGCAACAAGGTCCGTCACAGTTTTTCTGCGGGCGCCTTGAGGAGATCGGCGACGGTGATCCGCGACAGCCGTTCGGAGGCCGCGGTGTCGGCGGCGGTGATGGCCGCGCTGACGGCCTCGGGGATCAGCTCTCCGACCGGGCAGCCCTTTGCGCCCGGCGGGGCCACGCCAAGGTGGGTGCAGCCGCCCACGGCCCGAAGCACGGTGTCCAGGGCGATGCCGGCCGGATCGACCTTCAGCCAGGCCCCGCCGCCGGCGCCGGCGCGCGTCTCGATCAACCCCGCCCGGGCCAGCATGGCGGTCACCCGCCGCACGACGACCGGATTGGTCGGCATCGAGGCGGCCAGCTCGGCGCTCGAAATGGCGCGCTCCGCCGTCGTCGCCTGCTTGTGGGCGAGATAGGCCAGGGCGTGGGCCGCGACGGGAAATTTCTGGCTGTCTGACATGATAGGACGGCAAAGGTAGGAAAGGCGGGGACCGGACGCCACGAAAATCGACGAACCCTGTCCGCGGCCACGCATTGAACAGCTGGCGGATTGGGTGTATCGCCCGCGCCGCATTCGCTTGGGACTTGGCGGCGGGACTATCCCGGCGTGATCCCGGAGGGATCTGATGGCTTCCGAGGCCCCCGGCGCGTCCGCCCCAGACAAGGCGGCGTCCACCCCGACGACCCCGAATGGCCAGGACGGCCATGCCGGCCATGGATTCCTGGCCCTGGCGCTCGGCTCGATCGGCGTCGTCTTCGGCGATATCGGCACCAGCCCGCTCTATGCCATGCGCGAAGCCCTGGCCCATTCGAAGAGCGGCGGCGCGACCCAGCTGGCGGTGATGGGCGTCGTCTCGCTGGTCATCTGGGCGATGTTCCTGATCGTGACGGTCAAGTACGTCATCCTGCTCATGCGCGCGGACAACAAGGGCGAGGGCGGGACCCTGGCCCTGATGGCGCTGGCCCGCCGGACCCTGAGCAAGCAGACCGGCAAGCGATCGGCGGCGGTGTTCTTCCTCGGCGTCGTCGGCGCGGCGCTGTTCTATGGCGACGGCATCATCACCCCGGCCATCTCGGTGCTTTCGGCGATGGAGGGCCTGAAGGACGCGCCGGGCATCGGCGCAAGGGTATCGCCCTATATCCTGCCGATCTCGGCCTGCATCCTGGTCGCCCTGTTCATGGTCCAGTCGCGTGGCACCCACCGTGTGGCGTCGTTCTTCGGGCCGATCACCCTGCTGTGGTTCCTGGTGCTGGGCGGGCTCGGCCTGTTCCACCTCAAGGAAGACCTGTCGATCTTCTGGGCCTTCAATCCTTGGTACGGCCTACGTTTCCTGTGGGAGAACGGCTTCCTGGGCTTCGTCATCCTCGGCAGCGTGTTCCTGGTGGTCACCGGGGCCGAGGCGCTCTACGCCGACATGGGCCACTTCGGCAAAGGCCCGATCCGC
The DNA here is from genome assembly GCA_035441225.1 of Caulobacter sp. GTDB lineage: Bacteria > Pseudomonadota > Alphaproteobacteria > Caulobacterales > Caulobacteraceae > Caulobacter. Next base: position 4,641 of record DAORNX010000062.1, on the reverse strand, counting down.
GCCTCGTGGCTGGTGGTGGTCTTCCCCTGCCTGGCGCTCAACTATCTGGGCCAGGGCTCGCTGATTCTCGCCCATCCCGAGACGCGCCATAATCCGTTCTGGGAGATGGTCCCGCAGTTCGCCTACTGGCCGATCCTGCTGCTGGCGGCCTGCGCCACGGTGATCGCCAGCCAGGCGGTGATCACCGGCGCCTTCTCGGTGACCCAGCAGGCGGTGCAGCTGGGCCTGCTGCCGCGCATCGACATCCGCCGCACCTCCGAGACCCAGGCCGGCCAGATCTTCGTGCCGCAGGTCAACACCATGCTCATGATCGGGGTGCTGGTGCTGCTGTTCAGCTTCGGCACCTCCAGCGCCCTGGCCTCGGCCTACGGCATCGCCGTCACCGGCTCGATGTTCGTCGACACCCTGCTGGCCTTCGTGATCATCAAGGCGGCCTGGAAATGGACCTGGCCGGCGACGATCGCCGTGCTCGCCCCGCTCGTCGCGCTGGACCTGACCTTCATCTCCTCGAACCTGCTGAAGATTCCCCAGGGCGCCTGGATGCCGCTGGTGTTCGGGGCGCTGCTGGTGCTGATCATGTGGACCTGGACCAAGGGGGCCCAGATCCTCACCGACAAGACCCGTCGCGACTCGGTGCCGCTGAACGACCTGATCGACATCCTCAAGGCGCGGCCGCCGCATCGGGCGCCGGGCACGGCGATCTTCCTGACCAGCGACCCGGACATGACCCCGGTCGCCCTGATGCACAACCTCAAGCACAACAAGGTGCTGCACGAGAAGAACGTCATCGCCACCGTGCGCACGGCCGAGACCCCGCGCGTCAGCGAGGCCGACCGCGTGCGCATCGAGCCGGTCAACGACGACTTCAAGAAGCTGATCATCACCTACGGCTTCATGGAAACACCGAACGTGCCCAAGGCGCTGGCGCTGCTGCGCAAGCAGCAGGGGCTGAAGTTCGACATCATGGCCACCAGCTTCTTCCTCGGCCGCCGCTCGGTGATCGCCTCGGCCCACAGCGGCATGCCGCTGTGGCAGGACAAGCTGTTCATCTTCCTGATGCGCAACGCCGCCAACCCGACCGACTTCTTCAAGATCCCGCCGGGCCGCGTGGTCGAGCTCGGGGCCCAGGTGACGGTCTAGGGTCATGATCCATGCCCTCTCGATCGTCGGCGACGCCTTCTGGATCATGAGCCTGGCCCTGATGTGCGCCCTGTCCTGGGGGACCTGGAAGCGGGTCGGGCCCGGGACGCCGGTTCCCGTGGCGTGGAAGGACGGCGTCGCCACGACCCGCGCCCACCGGCTGCCGGCCCTCTGGCTGGTTCCGGCGCTCGCCATCGCCGCCGGCGCCTGGCTGAAGTTCGAGAGCCGCGCCCCGGGTCTGGCGCTCGACGGGGCCGTGATCGCCCTGGGCGTCCGGGTCACGCTCGCGCCGCTCGTCGCGGTGCTGCATCTGTCCCAGCTGCGTCGCGCGCTGGCGACGCTCGAGGCCGAAGGCCAACTCAAGCCTTGACCGGAGGCCCCCGGCGCCCTTGAACGCGCCGCAACCCGTCTCTCCCCAGGATCACCGCCCGTGCCCGCCCACAAGTCCGTCAAGAAGGTCGTTCTCGCCTATTCGGGTGGCCTCGACACCTCGATCATCCTCAAGTGGCTGCAGACCGAATACGGGGCCGAGGTGGTGACCTTCACCGCCGACCTCGGCCAGGGCGAGGAGATCGAGCCGGCGCGCGCCAAGGCGCTGGCGGCGGGCGTCAAGCCGGAGAACATCTTCATCGAGGACGTGCGCGAGGAGTTCGTCCGCGACTACGTCTTCCCGATGTTCCGCGCCAACACCGTCTATGAGGGCCAGTACCTGCTCGGCACTTCGATCGCCCGGCCGCTGATCGCCAAGAAGCAGATCGAGATCGCCCGCAAGACCGGCGCTGACGCGGTCAGCCACGGCGCCACCGGCAAGGGCAACGACCAGGTCCGCTTCGAGCTCGGCTACTACGGCCTGGAGCCCGACATCACCGTCATCGCCCCCTGGCGCGAGTGGGACTTCAAGAGCCGCGAGGCCCTGCTCGACTTCGCCGAGAAGCACCAGATCCAGATCACCAAGGACAAGCGCGGCGAGGCGCCGTTCAGCGTCGACGCCAACCTTCTGCACAGCAGCTCCGAGGGCAAGGTGCTCGAGGATCCGGCGGTCGAGGCCCCCGAATTCGTCCACATGCGCACGATCAGTCCGGAGGACGCGCCGGACAAGCCGCACGTCTTCACCATCGACTTCGACAAGGGCGACCCGGTCGCCATCGACGGCGTGGCCATGTCGCCGGCGACCCTGCTGACGACGCTCAACCAGCTGGGCCATGACAACGGCGTCGGCCGGCTCGACCTGGTCGAGAACCGCTTCGTCGGCATGAAGTCACGCGGCGTCTACGAGACCCCGGGCGGGACCATCCTGCTGGCCGCCCACCGCGGCATCGAGTCGATCACGCTCGACCGCGGCGCCATGCACCTGAAGGACGAGCTGATGCCGAAGTACGCATCGCTGGTCTACAACGGCTTCTGGTTCGCGCCCGAGCGCGAGATGCTGCAGGCGGCCATTGACTACAGCCAGAAGAACGTCTCCGGCCAGGTGCGGGTCAAGCTCTACAAGGGCAACGTGACGGTCATCGGCCGGACCAGCCCGCTCAGCCTCTACGACCAGGACCTGGTGACCTTCGAGGAGGGCAAGGTGGCCTACGACCACCGCGACGCCGGCGGCTTCATCAAGCTCAACGCCCTGCGGCTGCGCGTGCTGGCCAAGCGCGACCAGCGGGCCGCGAAGGACTAGGCCTGCGACCTAGCTGTCCAGGCGGTTGTAGGGAAACCGGTCGCGGATCTGTTCGGCGAAGAAGCGGCCCTTCGAGTCGGCCTCGACGAAGCTGCGGTGGACCTCGCCCGGAACGCCGACATAGACGTACTCGTCACCATCGACGAACCGGACGAACAGCTTGCCGCGGTCATCGTCGTAGCGGATGTCGCTGATGGCGGCGGATTCGACGCGCATGGCGGCCTCCCGATCGGCTGGATCCCCGCTCCCTAAAGCCCCTGCGCGGCCGGGGGTTCCGGGTCCGGGCGAAGCATGACAGGCTTCCGCCACGGCGGCGCAGACCGTCGCGGGAAATCGGGAGGCTCCGTCCAATGCAGTCCTATGCCTACGTCGCCATCGTCACCCTCGTGGCCCTGCTGGTCTACTTCTGGATGGGGCTGGGCGTCGCCGGCGCCCGGCGCAAGTGCGGCATCGCCGCGCCCTGCATGACCGGCGATCCGGTGCTCGAGCGCAGCATCCGCGTCCAGGCCAACACCCTGGAGTGGCTGCCGATCTTCCTGCCGTCCCTGTGGCTGTTCCACCTGTTCTGGGCCCCGCAGGACCCGATGGGCCAGATCGCGGCGGGCCTCGGTGTGGTGTGGATCGTCGGCCGGATCCTCTACGCCCTCGGCTACGTCAAGGATCCGGGCAAACGTGAGCTGGGCTTCCTGATCCAGACCCTGGCCGCCGGCGTGCTGCTGTTCGGCGCCCTGGGCAAGGCGGTCCTGATCCTGCTGGCCTAGGACAGGCCGGCCAGCGTCGCGCCCTGCCAGATGGCCAGGCCGGTCACCAGCAGGCCGACGAGCCAGGTCAGGGCGCGGACCGGCAGCACCTTGGTCATCCAGCCGGCCAGCGGCGCGGCCAGCACCCCGCCGGCGATCAGTCCCCCGACAGACCAGACGTGGTCGCGCAGGCCGATGGCGTCCCAGTGCCCGCTGACGATGGCGCCGACGAAGGTCGCCGAAATGGCCACGGCGACGAAGAACTCGGCGGCGTTGGTGGTGCCGATGGCCTGACGGGGGTCGGCCCCCGAGCCCATCAGGGTGCTGGTGACCACCGGCCCCCAGCCGCCCCCGCCGACGGCGTCGAAGAAGCCGCCGACGAGGCCCAGCGGACCGGGCCGCTTCCAGCTCATGACCCGCGGCCGCGTGCCCTTCCAGGCGCGCCAGAGAATCACCAGCCCCATGACGCCGAGCCAGGCGACCACCCAGGGCTTGATCACCTTGCCGTCGATCGAAGTCAGGACATAGGTCCCGAGCACCCCGCCCAGCACCCCGCCGGCCGACAGATGCAGCAGCAGCTTCCAGCCGATGTTGCGATAGGCGATGTGCGACAGGGCCGAGGCCGCGCCGGTGAACACCTTGGCGGCGTGGACGCTGGCCGAGGCGTTGGCCGGCGGCACGCCGAGCGCCAGCAGCACGGTCGAGGAGACCACGCCGTAGGCCATGCCCAGGGCGCCGTCGACCAGCTGCGCGGCGACGCCGACGGCGAAGAAGATCCAGAAGTCGGGGCCCATGCCCATCCCGTCCATGTGTTCGCCCCAGCCATGACAAGGAACGCGCCGTCCGTCACCCGGCATTCCCTGCGAGCCGGATGAGGAATTCTCGGGCGCGGCCCTTTTCGCTGCCCGGCGGGGCGGATATGGCCCGGCCATGCTGCTGCCCGTCGACCCCGCCCGCTATGTCGCCTTTCTGACCGCCATGGCGCTGATGGCCGTGACGCCCGGTCCCGCCAACCTGTTCGCTATCGCCGCGGGGATCCAGCGCGGGCGCCGCCAGGCGCTGGTCGGGGTGGCCGGCATGAACGCGGCGACC
>DAORNX010000061.1:0-9055 GCA_035441225.1 Caulobacter sp. | reverse complement strand
CCCGGCCTCGCCCGCGCCGGATCGCCGCCGGTCCAGGGCATCGCCGCTGAGGTGGTGGCCCTTCTCGAGCCCTCGGCCGCCAAGGCCGAACGCCGGCGCTTCTGGGAAACCCGTCTGTCCAGCGCCGCGCGGAACCGCTGGCCATGGACGGTCTTCGACCAGGACATTGCCGCGCTCGCCGTGGCGTCCGGGGGCGCCGCCCTGCTGTCGGTCGAGCCCGGCGTCGCCCCGGGCGGCTTCAGTCTGGGTCTGCGCACGCGCAAACAGGGGCTGGTGCGGTTCATCCGGCTGCGCATTGACCGCGACGAGCCCGACCGGCTGTTCGAGGTCCGCGCCATGCCCTCGCCGACACCCTATCCGCGCGCGGATCTGCCGACGGGGCCGATATCGCGGGAGGATCTGGCCGCGGCGATAGACCGCCGACTGCGATTCGCCGTCGACCGGGACGAGTTCTCCGGCGCTGTCCGGGTGCTCGCCCCTGACGGAGCGGTTGTCTACGAGCAGGCCTTCGGCATGGCCGACAAGGCCGCGGGCGTCGCAAACACCTCGACCACGCGGTTCCACATCGGCTCGGCGGACAAGAGCTTCACGGCCATCATGGCGGGTCGCCTCATCGAGGCAGGGGGCCTGTCGCTAGACACCCCGCTGGTCGACATCCTGCCCGACTATCCCAACCGTGAGGCCGCCGCGGCGATCACGGTGCGCCACTTGCTGACGCATAGTTCGGGGCTGGGCGGGCTGTTCGACCGGCCGGGGTTCGACGGCAAGAAGCCCTTCCGACGCATGGCCGACCTGTTCCCGGCCTTCGCGTCCGAGCCGCTGGCCTTCGCGCCCGGGTCCCGCGCCGCCTACAGCAACGAGGGCTTCGTGGTGCTGGGGGCGGTCATCGAAAAGGTCACCGGCGAGAGCTGGTACGACCTGCTGGCGCGCCAAGTCTATCGGCCGGCCGGTATGACCCGCAGCGGCCATCCGATCCTTGGCGAGCCGGCGACGGGCATGGCCATCGGCTACCAGTACGGCGACAACGACCCCCTGGCGCTCGCCGGGCGGAGCCGCAACGACGGGCGGCGCGGCTATCGCGGCAACAGTTGCGGCGGCGGCTACTGCACCGTCGGGGACATGACCGCCTACATCGTCGCCCTGCGGGCCGGGAGGCTGCTGCCCCCGCCGATGCTGCAGACCATGACCCGACAGGCCGAGGGCGGGCTGAGGGACTATGGCATGGGCTTCCAGATCCGGTCCGTCGGCGACCGGCGGACGATCGGCCATGGCGGCGGCGGCCCGTTCTCGGGCATCGACGGCGATACCCGGATCGTGTGGGAAACCGGCTGGGCCTGGTCGATCCTGGGCAACTACGACGCGCCGTTCGCGGGCGAGGTGTCGGCCGACATCGCGACCCTGCTGGCCGCGCAGTCCGGCTGACGAGGGGGGCACGTACCGAAGGTGGTGCGCGCCTCCGCCTACAGACTCGCGTAGGCGGCCTCGATCAGGCGCATCGAGCGCGGGTCGCCGATCAGGTGGACGTCCTGCCGGTTCATCACATAGGCGCCGGCCACGCGATGCTGCGGATCGGCGAAGGCGCAGCTGCCGCCCCAGCCGGAGTGGCCGATGGTCGCCTCGCCCGGGCCGAAGAAGTGGTTCGGAACGTTGCGCATGAAGCCGGCGGCCCAGCTCAGGTCGAACGGAAGCACCAGGTCCTGGCCGCGGATGCGTTCGCGGCCGGCCTCGGCGACCGAGGCGGGCGAGAGGATGTGCACGCCATCGACCTCGCCGTCGCTGGCCAGGGCGCCCATGAACCGGGCCAGGGCCTCGGCCGTGGTGTGGCCGTTGGCCGAGGGGATCTCGATCCGCCGCCAGTCGGCCGAGCCGCGACCGCTGGGCGCGGCCCAGGGCGACAGGAAGGCGGCCGTCTTCGGGTCGGTGACCTCGCCGAACTGCGGCATGGCCGAGGGCGGCTTGAGGTCGGCGCAGCGGCCGTGCTCGCTGTCGGGCAGGCCGATCCACAGGTCGAGGCCGGCGGGCCCGGCGATATCCTCGCGCAGGGCGGTCCCCAGAGTGCGGCCGTCGACGCGGCGGAACAGCTCGCCGACCAGATAGCCGATGGTCAGGGCGTGATAGCCGCTGGCCGAGCCGACCGGCCACATCGGGGCCTTGGCGGCCAGCATGGCGGCGATCACCGGCGGGTCGTACCAGAGGGTCGGATCGATCGGCTCGACGAAGCCCGGCAGGCCGGCCTGGTGCGAGATCATCTGCTCGACGGTCACCGCGCCCTTGCCCTCGGCCGCGAACTCCGGCCAGACCTCGGCGACGGGCTGGTTCCAGCGCAGGGCGCCCTGCTCGACCAGCCGGGCGATCATCGTCGCGGCCACGGCCTTGGTCGTCGAATAGACGGGCGTCAGGGTGCGCGCGTCGAACGGCACGGTCAGCTTGCGGTCGGCCCAGCCGGCCCACAGGTCGACGACGATCTCGCCCTCGACGGAGAAGGCGAACCGCGCCCCCAGCTCCTTGCCCTCGGCGAAGTTGGCCGCGAAGGCGTCCCGGACGGCCTCGAAGCGGGGTTCGCAGACGCCGTGGATCTCGGTCATCAGGCCAGTCTCTCGATACGGACGGTGGGGCTCGCCTGCTTGATCCGGGCGCCCATGGCCACGATCGGCAGCTCGGGCGAGGCCCAGATGCCGGCCGAGGCGATGGTCTCGGCCAGACCGCCGACGGCGCGGGCCAGGCCGTAGGACGGCGTCTGGCCTTCCAGCAGGGCGGCGGCGAACAGGGCGGTCAGCAGGTCGCCCGTGCCGCTGGGCACGGTCTCGCCGGTCTTCTGGTGCGCGGCCAGCCAGGCCTCCCGGCGATCGGCATAGACCACGCCGATCTCGGCGCCGCGCACGACCGAGGAGACCAGCACCGCCTTGCCGAGCAGTCGCGCGGCCTTGGCCGCGGCCTCGGGGCTGCGGGCGTCGGCGCCCGTGATCCGCTGCAGCTCCCAGCTGTTGGGCGCGACCAGATCGGCTCTGGGGATCAGATGATCGATCACCGCCTGGGCCACCTCTGCCGGCACGAACAGGCCCTTGCCGGAATCGCCGATCACCGGATCGACGACGACCATCGGCTTGCGCGCGAAGGCGCCATCGCGCGGCGCGGCCTTGACCGCATCAATCGCCCGGGCGGCCGCCTTGACCTGTTCGACGCCGGCGAAATAGCCGGTCAGGACCAGGTCGGTCATGCCGAACAACCCGTTGGCCTCGACTCCGTCGAGCATGCCTTCGAAGGCCTCGATCGGCACCTGCGCCCCGCCGGGCGCGCCCCAGCCGGGGTGGCGGCCATAGAGGACGGTGGGCACGACCACCGGATCGATCTTGAACTGGGTCAGGGCCAGCGCCTGGGCGGAGCCGCCGACCCGGCTCCCCGCGACGTGGCTCGACATGATGAGGGCCATCGGCATGGGAGGGGGATTAGCGGACGTGGGAGGTCTGCGCTAGTCGTGCACGAATTCTCCCTTTGACTGAAAATCCGCTTCGGCCTGAGTTGCGCGTGCGGACTGATGCCGGCTGCGGCGCTCACCGGGTTGGAGACGGCAGTTGACGAGGATTGTCTTCGGTATCGCCGCCATCGTTTCGGCGGCCGTCTGTGCGATTGGCCTGTTTGGGCTCCCGATCTATTTCGGGGCGCTAGCGGGCAGTGGAACTGACATTGGCGCGGACGATGTCGGCGCGTTGATTCTGATGATCGCGCTCCTGATCCTTGAACTCATTTCCGCCGGAACGGGGTTCTTGTCGCTCCTGACAGAGAGTGCGCGCGCCTTTCGATGGACAGCCGTCCTGGCGTTGCTTGGCGCGGCCATTTTCGCGGCGGGTGTGGCAGTCTCCTACGGCGTCAACATTCACCGCCTCGGCTTTACGGAGCTGCTCATGGCATGGTGGCTTGTCTGGGCCGGCCTGGCCGCTGCGGAGTTCGTCCGCCTTCGGAAGTCGCGGCCGACGAAGGGCTGAAGCCCGGCGAACACTGATGACGCGCTACAAAAAAAGGGCGGTGGCCGCATGGTCACCGCGGTCGTCTCATCGCCGAAGCGCCCCGTCCTGGTACCGGTAGTGGTCCGGCTTGAACCGGCCCTGCTCGGGGACGCCGATGTAGTCGGCCTGGTCCTTGCGCAGGACTGTCTCGCGCAGGCACGCCGTTCACCACAAATTGCGACATCTCGAGAGATATGATATCTTCTGAGATATGCTTAACGTCGTTCTCGACACATCGGTGGTTGTCGCCGCCCTGCGGAGTAGGACCGGCGCGAGCAATGCGCTCCTGCGCCACGTCGCGCGACGGGAGCTTGCGCCGCTGGCCACCACAGCTCTGTTCCTTGAGTACGAAGATGTCCTTCGGCGGCCAGAACAGCGGTTGGTCCATGGTCTGGACCTGGATCAGATCGACCGGTTCCTGGCCGCGCTGGCCAGCGCCTGCGAGGCGGTCGACGTGCGGTTTCAGTGGCGGCCGCAGCTGTCAGACCCGAACGACGAGATGGTTCTGGAGGCCGCCGTCAACGGCCGGGCGGACCGGCTCGTCACCCATAATGTTCGGGACTTCGCGAGCGCTGGCGTGAAATTTGGACTGCCCGTGGTCAGGCCGGGCGCGTTGTTGTTGGAGCTGAGGCCATGAGCAAGACCTCCTACCCGCTGAAACTGCCCACGTCGGTCAAGACCGCCGCCCAACGGCTGGCCCGCGAGGACGGCGTTTCGCTCAATCAGTGGATCAGCTCCGCCGTGGCGGAAAAGGTCGGCGCGGTCGAAACCAGCAGCGCCTTCCTGAAGCGCAGGTCGGCGGGCGCGAAACCCGAGGACCTGCTGTGGTTCCTCGACAACGCCGCCAACGAGCCGCCCATCCCGGAGGATGAGCGGCTCGCCTGACGCCTAGTACCGGTAGTGGTCCGGCTTGAACGGGCCCCGCTCGGGGACGCCGATGTAGTCGGCCTGTTCCTTGCGCAGCACGGTCAGCTTCGCGCCGAGCTTCTCGAGGTGCAGGGCGGCGACCTTTTCGTCGAGGTGCTTGGGCAGGGTGTAGACCTGATGCTCGTAGGCCTTGAGGTTGGTCCACAGTTCGATCTGGGCCAGGGTCTGGTTGGTGAAGCTGGCGCTCATCACGAACGACGGGTGGCCCGTGGCGTTGCCCAGGTTCACCAGCCGGCCTTCGGACAGCAGGATGATCTTCTTGCCGTCCGGGAACTCGATGTGGTGGACCTGCGGCTTGATCTCGTCCCACTTGAAGTTCTTCAGGCCGGCGACCTGGATCTCGCTGTCGAAGTGGCCGATGTTGCAGACGATGGCGTTGTTCCGCATACGGCGCATGTGATCGACGGTGATCACGTCCTTGTTGCCGGTGGCGGTGACGAAGATGTCCGACTTGTCGCAGACGTCGTCGAGGGTCTGGACCTCATAGCCTTCCATCGCCGCCTGCAGGGCGCAGATCGGGTCGATCTCGGTGACGATCACACGGGCGCCGCCCTGCCGCAGCGAGGCGGCCGAACCCTTGCCGACATCGCCGTAGCCGCAGACCACCGCGACCTTGCCCGACAGCATCACGTCGGTGCCGCGGCGGATGGCGTCCACCAGGCTCTCGCGACAGCCATAGAGGTTGTCGAACTTGGACTTGGTCACGCTGTCGTTGACGTTGATCGCCGGGAACGGCAGTTCGCCCCGGGCGGCCAGCTGGTACAGGCGGTGGACGCCCGTGGTGGTCTCTTCGGAGACGCCGGTGATCGCCGCGCGGATCGCCGAATAGAAGCCCGGCTTTTCCTTCAGGTAGGTCTTCATCACCGCGTAGAGGGCTTCCTCCTCCTCGTTCTCGGGCTTGTCGAGGATCGAGGGGTCCTTCTCCGCGCGCGGGCCGAGCACGGTCAGCAGGGTGGCGTCGCCGCCGTCGTCGAGGATCAGGTTCGGATAGCCGCCGTCGGACCATTCGAAGATCTTGTGCGTGTACTGCCAGTACTCGTAGAGCGTCTCGCCCTTGATCGCGAACACCGGGGTGCCGTTGGCCGCGATGGCCGCCGCGGCGTGGTCCTGGGTCGAGAAGATGTTGCAGCTGGCCCAGCGCACGTCGGCGCCGAGGGCCTTGAGCGTCTCGATCAGCACGGCCGTCTGGATGGTCATGTGCAGCGAGCCGGCGATCCGCGCGCCCTTCAGCGGCTGGTCCTTGCCGAACTCGTGGCGCAGCGCCATCAGACCGGGCATCTCGGTCTCGGCGATGGCGATTTCCTTGCGGCCATAGTCGGCCAGCGCGATGTCGCGCACGATGCTGTCGGTCACGCGGGGACTCCTGTCCGTCGTTGTCTGGGGGGCTCTATAGCCGCCGCAGGGCGCCGCCGCAACGTCGACATAAAGATATCTTTATGTCCCCGGGCGGCCAGTCGCAAATCCCGACCCATTCCGGGTCGCCTTGACGCGGCAGGTTGGCTAGAAGGCTCCCGCCAACCGGAGTTATGCCCGCATGAACGCGCCCGTCCGTTTCGCCGATCCCGCCCTGCCGCGCCACGATTGGACGCGCGAGGAGATCGAGGCGCTGTTCGACCTGCCGTTCACCGAGCTGGTGTTCCAGGCCGCCGGCGTCCACCGGCGCTGGTTCGACCCGACCGAGCTGCAGCTGTCGCAGCTGCTGTCGGTCAAGACCGGCGGCTGCGCCGAGAACTGCGGCTACTGCAGCCAGTCGGCCTTCTTCAAGACCGGCCTCCAGGCCGAGAAGCTCATGGCGTTCGAGGACGTCCTGACCGCCGCGAAGAAGGCCCGGGACGGCGGCGCGCAACGCTTCTGCATGGGCGCCGCCTGGCGCGACCTGAAGGACCGCGACCTGCCGCGCGTGGCCGAGATGATCACCGGGGTGAAGGCTCTGGGCCTGGAGACCTGCGTGACCCTGGGCATGCTCAAGGCCGAACAGGCCGTGGCCCTGAAGGACGCCGGCCTCGACTACTACAACCACAACCTCGACACCTCGCCGGAGTACTACGACAAGGTCGTCACCACCCGGACCTACGACGACCGGCTGGAGACGCTGCAGCATGTGCGCGACGCGGGCATCTCGACCTGCTGCGGCGGCATCGTCGGCATGGGCGAGAGCCGCCGCGACCGGGCCAGCTTCCTGCACCAGCTGGCCATCCTGCCGGTCCATCCCGACAGCCTGCCGGTCAACGCGCTGGTGCCGATCGCCGGCACGCCGCTGGGCGACAAGGTCAAGCGGGACGGCGAGATCGATCCGCTGGAGTTCGTGCGCACGGTCGCCGTGGCGCGGCTGGTCTGTCCGAAATCCATGGTCCGCCTGTCCGCCGGCCGCGACGACATGAGCCGCGAGACCCAGGCCCTGTGCTTCCTCGCCGGCGCCAACTCGATCTTCATCGGCGGCAAGCTGCTGACCACCCCCCTGCCCGGCCAGGACGAGGACAGCCTGCTGCTGAAGGACCTGGGGATGAAGCCGATGAGCGTCCCGCAAGTCTCGTAGCCGTCCTTCTCCCCTTGCGGGAGCCCGCCCCCTGGAGGGGGGAAGGCTCGGGATGGGGGTGGAGGTGGGGCCGCCAGGCTCGATCCACGTCATGGTGAGCAGCGCGAAGCGCGTGTCGAACCACGCGGGCTGATCGTGCGTCCTTCGACACGGCCCTGCGGGCCTGCTCAGGATGACGTGGAGTGGGGCAACACCCAGACGACCCAGTAGGTGCCCGGCCCTATGAAAACGGGGGTCGGTCCGCGGATCGCTCCCTGCGCCCATGTGACCGCAAGGGGCGCCCGCTATCCCACCGTCAGATCTGATCGGCCGGACATGCGCAGACTACGGGTCGGCCGCCACATCCTGTTCTTCAGGGAACATGCGGCCGGGATCGTGGCGGTCCGTATACTCCACGAACGAATGGAACAGGGGAAACGGCTCTAATTCGCCCCCCTACCGCTCCTCGTCGAAGCGGTTCTCGACCAGTTCGCACAGCGCCGCCACCGCCTGCGCCGCCTCGGCGCCCTCGGCGCTGATCTCGATGGTCGAGCCGATGCCGGCGGCGAGCATCATCAGGCCCATGATCGAGCGGGCGTCGACCGTCGAGCCGTCGCGCGACACCGACACCTCGGCGTCGAAGCCCGAGGCCAGCTTGACGAACTTGGCCGAGGCGCGGGCGTGCAGCCCCCGCTCGTTGACGATCTCGACCGTGCGGCTGACGCTCACTTCTCGCCGGCCAGCACGTAGGAGGCGACGGAGATGTACTTGCGGCCCGCCTCCTGGGCGTGATGCACGCAGGCGTCCAGCGGCTCGCGCGTGCGCAGCGAGGCCAGCTTGATCAGCATCGGCAGGTTCAGCCCGGCGATGACCTCGGCGCGGGTCTGTTCCATGACGCTGATGGCCAGGTTGCTCGGCGTGCCGCCGAACATGTCGGTCAGCAGGATCACGCCCTTGCCCGAATCGACGGCCGCGCAGGCCTTGAGGATGTCCTTGCGGCGCTTTTCCATGTCGTCGTCGGGGCCGATGCAGATGGCCGCCACGTCGGTCTGCGGACCGACGACATGCTCCATGGCGAAGACGAACTCTTCCGCCAGCCGGCCATGGGTAACGATCACGAGGCCGATCATCCGCGAGCCTGACACCCTGTCTCGATCAAACCGGGAACCCCCGCCCGACGGACGCGGCCCTCGCCGCGAAGGCGCCTAGATACGCCCGTTAATGTTCGGCTCCAAGATACTCCATGCTGCGGCGCAATTTCGCGGGTGCGGCGGGATCAAAAGGCCACAGGCGGCGCAGGGGCACCGCGATCCCGGCCAGATCGAGCGTCTCGTCGGCCGGGCTTCGCTCGACCGCGGCCGGCGACGCCGCACAATGGACGGCCAGGACAATGCGGGCGAAGGCGATGGCGTTGACCGGCAGAACGCCCAGGCCGCGGCTCTCCATCAGCCCGGCCAGCGGACCGGGCGCCCGCCCCCAGACCTGGCCGCCGGAGGCCCAGACCAGCACCCGGTCGTCCGCCACCAGGCGAAACCCCTCGGACAGGGCGCGCAGGGCCAGGTCGCTCTTGCCGCCGCCGGACGGCCCCTCGATCAGCACGCCGCGCCAG
>DAORNX010000060.1:0-9086 GCA_035441225.1 Caulobacter sp. | reverse complement strand
CGGCAGTGGCCTTCTCGGCCTTCCTGGCCCTGTCCCTGTCGCCGATGCTGGCCTCAAGGCTGCTGCGGCCGGCATCGGGCAATGGCTGGCTGGCCAGCCGGGTGGATCTCGTCGTCGAGCGGGTCCGGGACTCCTATCGGCACTCCCTGGAGATGCTGCTGGCCAGCCGGATCGCGGGCGGCGGCGCCCTGGCCCTGGTGCTGGCCCTCGCGGCCCTCGCGGGAACCCTGTTCATGGTCCTGCCCCAGGAGCTGGTGCCGGCCGAGGACCGGGGCCGGGTCGATGTCTCGATCTCCGGGCCCGAGGGCGCCGGCTTCGACTACACCCTCAAGGCCGCCAACCAGGTCGAACGCCAGGTTCGCCGCTATTACGAGCAGGGCGAGGCGGAACGCTATGTGGTGGTCATCCCGCGGTTCGGCGCCACCCAGTTCAACACGGGCAACGCCGTGCTCGTGCTCAAGCCCTGGGGCGAGCGGACCAAGACCTCCGACCAGGTCGCTGATGAGCTGAACAAGTCTCTTGGCGCCATTACCGGGGTGCGCGCCGTGGCCAGCGTGCGCGGCGCCTTCCAGCGCGGCGGCGGCAGCGGCGGTGGCAGCAACGTCGACCTGGTCGGCCTGGGCAACGACTACGACGAGATCGCCCGCTGGCTGGGGCCGATCCGTGACGCCATGATGCGCAATCCCGGCTTCTCCCGCCCGCGGCTCGACTACGAGCCGACCGCGCCGCGCCTGTCGGTCGAGATCGACCGGGAAAAGGCCGCCTCGCTCGGCGTGACGCCCCAGGCCATTGGCCGGTCGCTGGAGACCATGTTCGGCTCCCGCCGGGTGACCACCTACACCAAGGGGGGGCAGGAATACGACGTCATCGTCCAGACCGACCTGGAGAAGCGCCGCACCCTGGCCGACCTCAATACCCTCTATGTGCGGGCCGGCTCGGGCCAGCTCGTGCCGCTTTCGGCGGTGGTCACGACACAGCTGCGCGGTGACACGCCCGACCGCAACCGCACCGACCGCCAGCGCTCGGTGCGCCTAACGAGTCAGCTGACTCCGGGCTTCACCGTCGCCGAGGCGGTCAAATTCCTCCAGGCGGAAGCCGCCAAGCGGCCGACGGCCGGGGTCTCCTACACCTGGGACGGTCAGGCCAAGGACTATCTCGAGGCGTCGGGCGCGGTCGGCCTGGCCTTCGGCATGGCCCTGTTGCTGGTGTTCCTGGTGCTCGCCGCGCAGTTCGAGAGCTGGATCCACCCGGCGGTGATCATGCTGACCGTGCCGCTGGCGGCGCTGGGCGGACTGTTCGGCCTGCTGCTCACCGGTCAGACGATCAACACCTACAGCCAGATCGGTCTGATCATCCTGATCGGGGTGGCGGCCAAGAACGGCATCCTGATTGTCGAGTTCGCCAACCAGCTGCGCGATCAGGGCCGGTCGATCCACGACGCGGTGATCGAGGCGGCGGTCTTGCGCCTGCGGCCGATCGTGATGACCTCGATCACCGCCGCCTTCGGCTCGCTGCCCCTGATCCTGTGGTCGGGCGCCGGCGCGGCCAGCCGCCAGACGATCGGGGTGACGATCTTTTTCGGGGCGATCTTCGCCACCCTGCTGACGGTGTTCGTCGTGCCGGTCTTCTACAACATGCTGGCCCGCTTCACCAAGTCGCCGGAGTGGACGGCCAGGCAGATCGAGGCGTATGAGCAGGGCGAGACGGCGGGGCAGGCTTCACCCGCCGAATAGGTGAAGGTGGACATGGACGACGCCGGTTTCGCTGTTCGCGGCAAGGATATCGCGCTTCTGCGTCGTCTGGAGGAACGGGTTCTCTGGCTGGCCAGCTGGACGATCCACAACGCCAACCACCTTCGCGACAGCCGCGACGGCCTGAAGGTCGGCGGTCACCAGGCGTCGTGCGCGTCGATGACCACCCTGATGACGGCGCTCTATTTCAGCGCCCTGCGGCCGCAGGACCGGGTGGCGGTCAAGCCGCACGCCAGCCCGGTGTTCCACGCCATCCAGCATCTCTACGGCCGCCAGACGATCGACCAGCTGCAGCGGTTCCGCGCGCTCGGCGGCGCCCAGTCCTATCCCTCCAGGACCAAGGACATCGACGACGTCGACTTCTCCACCGGCTCGGTCGGCCTCGGCGTGGCCATGACCGCCTTCGCCAGCCTGACCCAGGACTATCTGGCCGCCCGCGGGGCGGTGAAACCCGACGCCATGGGCCGGATGATCAGCCTGCTCGGTGACGCCGAGCTCGACGAGGGCAACATCTACGAGGCCCTGATCGAGGCCTGTAAACACGACGTGCGCAACACCTGGTGGATTGTCGACTACAACCGCCAGAGCCTCGACGCGACGACCAGCGACCGGATGTTCACCCGCTACGGCGAGATTTTCGAGGCGGCCGGCTGGAAGGTCGAGACGCTGAAGTGGTCGAGGCGCCAGCAGCAGGCCTTCGCCCGACCCGGCGGCGCTGCGCTGCAGGCCTGGATCGAGAGCGCGCCCAACGACCTCTATTCCGCCCTGACCTACCAGGGCGGGGCGGCCTGGCGCGAGCGTCTGATGGTCGATCTCGCGGGCGACAAGGCGGCGCTGAAACTGATCGGCGGATACGACGACACCGAGCTCGCCCTGGTGATGACCGAGCTGGGCGGTCACTGCCTGGAAACCATCCTCGAAGCCTTCGCCAAGGCCGCCGAGGACGACGCCCCGCGCTTCTTCATCGCCTACACGGTCAAGGGCTGGCGGCTGCCGTTCGCCGGCCACAAGGACAACCACTCCGGCCTGATGACCCCGACGCAGATCGCGGAGCTTCGCGCGCGGCTGGGCGTGCGCGAGGGGGAGGAGTGGGATGTCTTCTCCGGCCTGGCCGACAACGAGCTGAAGGCGATGAAGCGGCTGGTCGAGACGGCCCCCTTCGCCGCGCGCAAGGACGGCCATCGCGACGCGCCGAACGTCGCCACGCCGACGGCCGAGACCCTGCTCAAGGCCGTCGAGGGCGGCGGCGAGCAGTCAACCCAGGCCGCCTTCGGCAAGGTGATGTTCGAGATCGCCAAGGGCGTCGACGAATTCGCCGGCCGGGTCGTGACCACGTCGCCGGACGTGACCGTCTCGACCAACCTCGGCGGTTTCGTCAACCGGCGCGGCGTGTTCCATCGCCGGGCCCATGAGGACGTGTTCAAGAACCGCCGCATCCCCTCGGCCCAGGTCTGGGCCATGGGCGAGACCGGCCAGCACATCGAGCTGGGCATTGCCGAGAACAACCTGTTCATCGCCCTGGCGGCCCTCGGCCTGTCGGGCCCGCTGTTCGGCGAGCGGCTGTTCCCGGTCGGCACCCTCTACGATCCATTCATCGCCCGTGGCCTCGATGCGCTGAACTACGCCTGCTACCAGGACGCCCGCTTCCTGCTGGTGGCGACGCCGTCCGGCCTGACCCTGGCGCCCGAGGGCGGGGCGCACCAGTCGATCGGCACACCCCTGATCGGCATGGCCCAGCCGGGCCTGGACAGCTACGAACCGGCCTTCGCCGACGAGACGGCCGTCCTGATGGCCCATGCGTTCGCGCGCATCCAGGCGTCGGAGGGCGGCTCGACCTACCTGCGGCTGTCGACGCGGGTCATCGATCAGCCGACCCGGGCCGACGACGCCTGGCGCGCGGGCTGCGTGGCGGGGGCCTACTGGATGAAACGGCCGGCGCCCGACGCCCGGCTGGCCCTGGTCTACAGCGGGGCTATCGCGCCAGAAGCCCTGGCCGCCTTCGAGCAACTGCTGGAAGACGAGCCGGGCGCCGGCCTGCTCGCCGTGACCTCGCCGGACGTGCTGCATGCCGACTGGACCGCCGCCGGACGGGCCCGCTGGACGACGGGCGCGCAGCGCACGGCGACGATCGAGACCCTGCTGGCCGATCTGGACCCCGCGGCCGGTCTGGTGACGGTCATCGACGGTTCGCCGGCGGCCCTGTCGTGGATCGGATCCGTGCGCGGCCAGCGCGTCCGGGCCCTCGGCCTGGAGACCTTCGGCCAGTCCGGCGACCTGCCCGACCTCTATGCGAAATACCGCCTCGACCCCGGCGCGATCCTCGATGCCTGCGCTGATCTGATGGTCTGACCGGCGTCAGGCGACATCCATGCTGCTGAGCAGGCCGTCCGTGAAGCCGAACAGATGGGTGATGGTCTCCTCGGTCCAGAACCTGCCCGACGGGTCGCGGATGCTGTGGTGCGTCCGCACCGCCACGCGGCCGTCCCCGGTCGGGGTGAAAGTCAGGGAGGTGGACTCGGGGCGCATGATCCTGAACAGGTCCGCCCAGTAGAGCCGCACATCGGCCACACCGGTCCGCCGGCCGCCGTTCATCAGGTCCTGCCAGTCGACATCGGGGTGCAGCAGCGCCGCCGCAGCGTCGATGTCCTGCCGGTTCAGGGCGTCCCAGAGTCGATCGATGGTGTCTTGACGGTCATCCATCGCACGTCACCCTCCGGCCCGGCGTATGTCGTGTTTCCGACCTTTCCACCGGTCGGACAGGGTGGCCAGTCGAATCTTCGTGTCAGGCCCACTCCATGCCGATCACCTTGCCGTCGCTGAACCGATAGGTGTTGGTGGCGATCTCCTCGGTGAACACCTTGCCGTCGAGGGTGCGCACGACATAGCTGATCAGCACGGTGAGGCTGCCGTCCTCCTGGCGCAGAAAGCGGATCGGCGTCGCCTCCGGATCGATCTTCGAGAACTGCTCGCGCCACATGCGCCGCATCGCCGCGTGCCCTTGCAGCCGACCCTCGCCAAACAGGTTCGGCCAGCTGACGTCCGGGTGCAGGGCGCTGATGACCGCCTCGATGTCCTTGCGGTTGAAGGCCTCGTAGAGGCGGGTCAGCAGGGCTTCGGTATCGCCCATGGCGCTCCGTCAGTCGTCGTCGGACTTCCTGGCCGTTTCCACCATAAGATAGGCGATCACGTCGGCGCGGTCTTTGGGATCCTTCAGGCCGACGAAGGTCATGCGGTTGCCTGGAAGGTCGGCGCGCGGATCGGCCAGCCACTTGTCCAGATGCGCGGCGTCCCACTTGAAGCCGGCGGCCTTCACGGCGTCGGAATAGTTGAACTTCGGCGCCGTGCCGGCGGTGCGTCCGAACACGCCGTACAGGTTCGGACCGGTCATGTTCGGGCCGCCCTCGACGATGGTGTGGCACGACCGGCAGAGGGCGAACTTGCGCTGGCCGTTCTCCAGGTCGGCGGTGTTGTAGGGCGCGGGGAGGGAGGCGAGCACCTTCTCGGCATGTTCGTCGGACTCCTCGCTCTCGGCTTTCGCGGCGGGAGCCGGTGTCGCGGCGGGCGTCGCGGCGCTGTCGGCGGGGACGGCTTCCGTCGCGGCCGGGGTCTCGGCCGGCTTGCTGCAGGCGGTCAGAAGCGCGGCGGCGCCGACCAGGACGAGGACTTTGACTTCAGCGCGCATAACCAATTCTCCCGACTGATGCGGGCGCACGCTAGCGCGGTTTTCGGCGGATGCAACGGCGCCGCGGAGCAATTGATCCAGCGCAACCGGTCCTGCCGCACGGGGGCTTGACGGTGTGTAACGTCAAGGTTACATGTAACCTGTGCGTTACATAGGAGGCCGCCATGGCCGGCAAAGGCAAACCCGAACCGTCCCTGTCCGAGCGGGTCGAGCGCGCGCAGAGGCGTCGGACTCGGCTGATCTGGGTCCAGGGTCTGTTCTTCCTTGTCTGGCAGGGGACCTTTCTCAACGGCCTGTGGACGCTGGAAGCGCCGCTGCGCACCGTCGACCAGGTCAAGCTGTCGGGCTTCGTGGTCTGGGGCGCGGCGCTGCTGCTGCTGCTGTCCACCGGCGGCGGCTGGTTCCGCAACAGGGCGTTGCGCGCGATCCTCGAGGACGAGAGCACCCGCGCTCACCGGCGCACGGCCCTGGTCACCGGCTTCTGGGTGGTGATGATCCTCGCGCTGGGCCTTTACGTCCTGTCGCTGTTTGTCCCCATGACCGCGCTTGAAGCGGTTCACGCGCTGCTGACCGCCGGCGTGGTGACTCCGGCTATCGTCTTCGTCGCGCTGGAGCGCCGCGCCGAACGTCATGGCTGACCCGAGGCTCGCCAACGGCCTGAAGGCGGCGCGGACCCGGCTGGGGCTTACCCAGGCCGACCTGGCCGACCGGGTGGGCGTGACCCGCAAGACCATCAACACCGTCGAGAACGGCGTGTTCGTGCCCTCGACCGTGCTCGCCCTGCGGCTGGCGAAGGCGCTGGGCGAGCCGGTCGAGGCGCTGTTCTGGCTGGAGTAGTCGGGCGACATGTACCGAAGGTGCGTGTCCCCTAACCCTGCGATCACTCGATTGGGGGACACGTACCCGAGAGGGTACCTGTCCCCTCGACCTCAGTCGTCGCCGCCCGGACGGCTCCGCATCGCCTTGATGCCGCCGCGCCGGGTCTTGGCGTCGACCCGGCGGGCCTTCGCGGCCTTCGACGGCCTGGTCTTCTTGCGTGGCGGCGGCGGCGGTTCGGCGGCCTTGCGGATCAGCTCGACCAGCCGGTCGATGGCGTCGGCCCGGTTACGCTCCTGGGTGCGGAACCGGCTGGCGGCGATGACGATCACCCCGTCCAGCGTCAGCCGGGACCCGGCCAGCTTCTGCAACCGCGTCGAGACGTCGTTGGGCAACGAGGGCGAGCGCCGCGCGTCGAAGCGCATCTGCACGGCTGTCGCGACCTTGTTGACGTTCTGCCCGCCCGGCCCGCCGGCGCGGATGTAGGCGAACTCCAGCTCGGACTCGTCGAGGGCGATGGCGGGGGTGATCTCGATCATCGCCGCCGCCGCTTCTCGCGCTGGATCGCTTCGTCGAGGGCCTGAAGGAAGCGCGAGCGGTCGTTGCGGTCGAACGGCCGGGGGCCGCCGGTGATCTCGCCGGTCGAGCGGATGTGCTCCATGATCGCCCGCTGGGCCAGGGCGCCGCCGATGGAGTCGGCGGTGAACGGCTGGCCGTTCGGCTTGATCGCCGTGGCGCCGGCCTTGAGCACGCGGTCGGCCAGCGGGATGTCGTTGGTCACCACCACATCCCCGGGCGCGGCCCGCTCGGCGATCCAGTCATCGGCGATGTCCGGCCCGGCGTCGACCACCACCCGTTCGACCAGCGCCGACACGGGGACCATCATGAAGCTGTTGGAGACCACGAAGGTCTTCAGCCCGTAGCGCCCGGCGACCTTGTAGACCTCGTCCTTCACCGGGCAGGCGTCGGCGTCGACATAGATGCGGATCGGGGCGCGGGCGTCGGTCATCGCCAGCGTCTTAGCCAGAGGAACCCGAATCAGCCAACAATCGTTAACGAGACGTCAAAGTGCATCGGGGAGTCCATCGCCATGCCACTGTTCCTCAAGCGTTTCCTGGCCGATATCGACGCGTTCATCTGGACGATGACCGCGGGGGCCTAGGTTCCCGCGCAAACCCGCCGCAGCAAGGCTCCCGCCATCACGCCGATGTCCGCGACGGCCTCGCGCGCCGGCGCGGAGACATGGGTCAGGTTGATGAAGCCGTGCGGCAGGGCGGTGAAGTAGCGCTCCTGGAACTCGCTCCCGCTCTCCGCCAGCTGTCGCGCATAGGTCAGGGCGTCGGGCCGGCAGGGATCGAGGGGACCTCCGGCCACCAGAAGCGTCGGCGGCGTCCTGCCCTGGAGCCGCCCCAGCAGGGACGGCGCCGAGGTGGTCGCCAGCTGAGCGCGGATGAACTGCACCGCCAGGCGGCCGACGATGCGGGAGTCCTGCAGCAGGCTCGAGGCCCAGACGTCGTCGTCCAGGGTCAACAGCGGATAGACCAGCACCTGGGCCTTCACCGCGCCCGGGCTCTCCGCGTTGAGCCGGGCGGTGGCGGCCACGGCGAGGTAGCCGCCGGCGGAATCCCCGCCCAGGGCCAGGGCGTCGGAATCGGCGCCGAACTCGGCGGCCCGGCCACGAATCGCGCGGAAGGCGGCCAGGGCGTCGTCCAGCTGGGCCGGGAAGGGCGCCTCCGGGGCCAGGCGATAGCGGCAGGCCAGCACCCGCACCTTCGCCGTGTCCGCCAGGCGGACGCAGAAGGCGTCATGGGTTTCCAGGTCGCCCAGCACGAAGCCGCCGCCATGAAAGAACACCAGCATCGGCCCGGAATCCCCGGCCTCCCGGGGGATGTACAGTCGCGCGGCCAGCGGACCGGCAGCGCCCTCGACGGTCAGGTTGCGGGTCTGCGCCAGCAGCGGCAGGGCGTGGTCGCGTCGCGACAGCATGAAGTCGACGGCCTTGCGGGCCCGTTCGACGCCCTTGAGGGTTTCGGCGGCGAGGCGGTCGGCCATCGACCGGTCAGGGCTGGACAAGGCGCGGTCCCCTGATGAAAGGCGGCGGGCTGACGCCGTCGATGACCCACCAGCGCCCGCCGGGGGATTCCGCGGTCGGCAGGACGTCAGCCGCCTCGGCGTGACCGAGATCCCGCGCGATCCTCAGCCAGTGGACGTACCAGCGCCGCCGCCCGGCGAGTCGCTGGCGCATGGCCAGGTTCCAGGCCGCCTCGTCATAGCCGGCCGCCACCGCCCGCTTGAGCCAGTAGACGGCGGCGGCGGGGCGGGCGGGCGTGATCACGTCCTCGATCAGGATCGCCAGGTTGTTCATGGCCAGCGAATAGCCCAGTTCGGCGGCGACGGTGTAGAGGGCCTCGGCCGCCAGAAACTCTCCGTCGGCTTCCCGATCGATCGCCTCGGCGAACAACCGGCAGGCCTGGATCTGTATGTCGGAAGTTCGCGGCGGGGTCACGGGAGCGTCCGGTCCTGGCATGGTGCCGGCTGCAGGATTCGAACCCGCGACCTTCGGTTTACAAAACCGCTGCTCTACCAACTGAGCTAAGCCGGCCCCAATGGCTGGGCCTTATGCCGCAGGCTGCTGCCCGACGCCAGCGCCGCGACCCGCGCGGCCGCGCGGGCTGCGCGCTTTCGACGCGGTGACGATCCGGCTGATTCCCGACGATAACAGTTTTGCGAAGCCTCACTGGGCCCCCGGATTCCGCACTGCGGGGTCCGGGGGTTCTTCGTTTCGGGCCGGACTCAGGCGGCCTCGGCGACGGCCGCGGCGGGCGGCCGCGCCGGGG
>DAORNX010000059.1:0-9176 GCA_035441225.1 Caulobacter sp. | reverse complement strand
AGTGGGGGAGGAAGATGAGTGGGCGACCGACCGGAGCGCATCATTCCATCAAGGTCAAAGGGCAGGTGTCATCGGATTGCAGACGAAACCCGGAGCCTACCGCGCGCCCAGCCGGGCCAGCACCTCTTTCGGAATCCCGTAGACGTCGATGACCGGCCGCTGGTCCCGCTGGCCGCAGATCTCGCGCTGGACGAACAGGCTCCAGACCGCGTCGGCGGCGGCCTTCAGGGCGGCGGCGCGGTCATCCACTGCGGCCTCGCGCAGGCCCGCCAGCGTCGTCTCGACCCGCCGTCCGGCCCGCCCGAGAGAGGCGGCTTTCTCGGCCATAAGCTCGACCTGCAGACCGGCGTCGAACACCTCGACCGACGAGGCGGAGGATGACAGGGTCTGGGGCAGGCGCAGGGACACGCGGCCACACTAGCGCCACGTAGGCTGCCGATGAAGAGGCGCAGGCCGCCCCGAGGTGCGGCGACCAGAGCGAATTCATCATGACCGACGAACACCGCAGCGCGACTCTGGCCAAGGTCCCGGCGGTTACGCTGGGCTTCTGGATCATCAAGATTCTCGCCACCACCCTGGGCGAGACGGGCGGCGACACCCTGTCGATGAGCTACAGCCTGGGCTACCTGGTCAGCACCTTCATCTTCGTCGTGCCGTTGATCCTGCTGGTAATCGCCCAGGTGCGGGCGAAGAGGTTCCACCCATTCCTCTACTGGGCGACGATCATCGCCTCGACCACGGCGGGCACGACCATGGCCGACTTCGCGACCCGGTCGATGGGCATCGGCTATCCGGGCGGGTCTGCCCTGCTGCTGGCCTGCGTGCTGCTGTCGTTGCTGGCCTGGCGGCTGACCACCGGCACGATCGCGGTCGAGTCTGTCGCCAGCCCCCGGTCGGAACTGTTCTACTGGCTGACGATCACCTTCTCGCAGACGCTCGGCACGGCGCTCGGCGACTGGGCGGCGGATGACGGCGGGCTCGGCTATCTCGGCGGCGCGGCCCTGTTCGGCGGGGTGCTGCTGGCGCTCGTGGCGCTGTGGCGGTTCACGTCCGTCAGCAAGGTAATGTTGTTCTGGGCCGCCTTCATCCTCACCCGCCCACTGGGCGCGACGGTCGGCGACTTCCTCGACAAGCCACTGGCCCAGGGTGGCCTCGACTTCAGCCGCCCGGTCGCCTCGGCGGTGCTGGCGGTGGCGATCCTGGCGCTGATCCTGGTCCTGCCGCAGCGGGCCGGCGCGCACCCGGCAAGGGGTTGACCCCCCCTACACCCGCAGCGGCATCAGCACGTACTTCACCCCGGCGTCGGTCGGGTCGAGCACCAGCGTCGGCGACGCGGGATCCGCGAACCGGAACTCGGCCGTCTCGCCGCCGATCTGGCCGGTGACGTCGAGCAGGTAGCGGGCGTTGAAGCCGATCTCGAACGACTCGCCGTCGTAGTCGACCTCGACCTCTTCCACCGCCTGGCCGGCTTCCATGTTGCGCACGGTCAGGGTGACCTTGCCGGGCTCGATGGCCAGCTTCACCGAGCGGCTCTTCTCGGCCGAGATCGTCGCCACCCGGTCCACCGCCTGGGCGAACAGGGCGTTGTCGACCATCATGATCTTCTGGTTGTCGCGCGGGATCACGCGCATGTAGTCGGGGAACGAGCCGTCGATGACCTTGGAGGTCAGGGCGGCCTGGCCGAACTCGAAGCGGACCTTCTGGGCGCTGACCTGGAAGTCGACCGTCTCGCCGGCGTCCTCCAGCAGGCGACGGGCCTCGTTGATGGTCTTGCGCGGGATGATCACGCCCGGCTGGCCGGCCGCGCCCTCGGGGGCCGGCATCTCGGCCAGGGCCAGGCGGTGGCCATCGGTGGCCACGCAGCGCAGGCGCGCCTCGCCGTTCTCGACCACCGTGTGCACGTACAGGCCGTTCAGGTAGTAGCGCGTCTCCTCGGTGGAGATGGCGAAACGGGTCTTGTCGATCAGCCGGATCAGGTCATTGGCGTCGACCGGGATGCGCGGCGACAGGCCGTCCGAGCTCATCACCGGGAAGTCGCCGGCCGGCAGCACCGGCAGGTTGAACTTCGAGCGGCCGGCCGCGACCTGCAGTCGCGGATCATCGCCCGACAGGGTCAGGGAGACGTCCGCGCCTTCCGGCAGTTTGCGCACGATCTCGTACAGGGTGTGGGCCGGCGCGGTGATCTGGCCGGGCACGTCGACCTGGGCCGCGCCGCCGTCGACGATCTCCATGTCCAGGTCGGTCGCGGAGAAGCCGACCCGCTCGCGCTCGGCGGTCAGCAGCACGTTCGACAGGATCGGGATGGTGTTGCGCCGCTCGACAACGCTCTGCACGTGGCCAAGAGCCTTCAGCAGCGCCGCCCGCTCGATCGTAAGCTTCATGTCTCGTCCGAAGTCCGGAAGGTCGCAGGCGAATCGCCGAGGCCCCCGCCGCTTCGCCTGTCAGGGGACTATGGACATTAGCGGAAATGCCGCGCCAAGGAAGGGGGTCGGACGACGGATCCTCCCCTGCAAGGCAGGGGAGGATGTTCAGGTCAGGCCTTGGTGTCCACCGAGCCGCCCTCGTTCTCGGGCTTGTCGGCGTAGGGGTTCTGGGCCGGGGCCGCGGCGGCCTCCGCCGGAGCGCCCTTGGCGGCCACCACGACCATCGCCGGGCGCACAACCCGGCCGAACAGCTCGTAGCCGGCCTGCAGCGTCTTGATCACCATCCCCGGCGGCACGCCCTCTCCGGGCGCTTCCATCATCGCCTGGTGCAGGTGCGGGTCGAACTTGCCGCCCTTCTCCGGCTCGATCTTCTTCAGGCCGTTGCGCTCGAAGACGGAGCTGAGCTCCTTCTGGGTCATCTCGACCCCGACCACGAAATTCTTCACCGCCTGGTCGTCGAAGTCGCGCGGCGCGTGGGTGGTGGCGGCCGACAGATGGTCGGCCACGGCGAACAGATCGCGGGCGAACTTCTGGATGGCGTAGGCGCGGGCGTCGTTCATCTCGCGCTCGGCCCGACGGCGCGTGTTGTCGGCCTCGGCGGCGAAGCGCAGGATCTGGTCCTTGAGGGCGGCGACCTCGACCTTGAGGGCCTCCACGTCGTCGGCGGCGGCTTCCTCGGCCGTCTCGATCTCGGGGTCGTGGCCGTTGGGCGCGGTGTCGTCAGTCATACTCGTCTATCCGTCCAGCATGCGGCCCAGGACCCGCGCGGTGTAGTCCACCAGCGGGATCACCCGGGCGTAGTTGAGGCGGGCCGGCCCGATCACGCCGATCGCGCCCAGCACCTTCTGTCGGCCCGTCATATAGGGCGCCGCGATCACGGCGGAACCCGAAAGCGAGAAAAGACGCGTTTCGGCGCCGATGAAGATGCGCACGCCCTGGGCGTCGCGCACGCCGTCGAGCAGACCGATCAGCTGTTCCTTCTGCTCCAGGTCGTCGAACAGCTTCTGCACCCGGGCCAGGTCGCCGGCCGCCGCCGGGTCGTTGAGCAGATTGGCCCGGCCGCGCACGATCAGGGCCCGGTCGGCCGCGTCGCCGCCGCCCCAGGCGGCCAGGCCCTCCTCGACCAGCCGGGCGGCCGTCTGGTCCAGCTCGGTCCGGGCGCGATCGAGCTCGGCGCGGATCTCGGCCTGGGCCTGGACCAGGGTGCGGCCCTTGAGCCGGGCGGCGAGGAAGTTCGACGCCTCCTGCAGCGCCGAGGGGGTCAGGCCGGGCGACAGGCGCATCAGGCGATTCTCGACCTGGCCGTCCTCGAAGACCATCACCGCCAGGGCGCGGTCGGCGTCGAGGGCGACGAACTCCATGTGCTTGACGCCCGCCTCGCGCGAGGGGCTGACGACCATGCCGGCCCCGCCCGCCAGGCCCGACAGGATCGCGCTGGCCTCGTTGAGCGCTTCCTCGAAATTGCGACCGTGGGCCGAAAGGCGCGCATCGATCTCGCGCCGCTCGCTCTCGCCGACGTCACCGACCTCGAGCAGGCCGTCGACGAACAGGCGCAGGCCCGCATGGGTCGGCATGCGGCCGGCGCTCGAGTGCGGGGAATCGAGCAGGCCCAGCCCGGCCAGGTCCTGCATGGTGTTGCGGATGGAGGCCGGCGACAGCTGCACGCCACCCCGGGAGAGGGTGCGCGAGCCGACCGGGTCGCCGGTCTCGAGGTAGCTCTCGACGATGCGCCGGAAGATGTCCCGCGCGCGGTCATCCAGATCGGTCAGGCTCGGGGTGCGGGCGGGGCCGCTGGTAAGGATCGATGTCATGTTCTGGCTCAGGCCGGTGGACGACCCGTCGGGCGATAGGATAAGCGGCGCCTGCCCGCGCGCAAGCTGTGCGCCGTTCCTGGGGAATTAGCCATGCGTCCTTCCGAACGCGCCGCCGACGAGATGCGCGCCGTGACCCTCGAGACGGGCGTCAACCGCTACGCTGAAGGGTCCTGCCTGGTGACTTTCGGCCATACGAAGGTGCTGGTCACGGCCAGCGTCGACGACGGGGTGCCGGGCTGGATGCGCGGCAAGGGCGCCGGCTGGGTGACGGCCGAGTACGGCATGCTGCCCCGGGCCACCCACACCCGCGGCCGCCGCGAGGCCGCCCAGGGCAAACAGTCGGGCCGCACCCAGGAGATCCAGCGACTGATCGGCCGCTCGATGCGCGCGGTGGTCGACATGAAGGCGCTGGGCGAGCGGCAGATCCAGATCGACTGCGACGTGATCCAGGCCGACGGCGGCACCCGCACCGCCGCCATCACCGGCGCCTGGGTCGCCCTGCGACTGGCCACCCGCTACCTGCTGGAGGAAGGGGTGATCAAGACCGACCCGATCCTCGACCAGGTCGCGGCCGTGTCCTGCGGGGTCTGCGGCGACGTCCCGGTGCTCGATCTCGACTACGAGGAGGACTCCTCGGCCGAGGCCGACTCCAACTTCGTGCTGACCGGCAATGGCGACATCGTCGAGATCCAGGCCACCGGCGAGAAGCGCGGCTTCACCCGGGCCGAGTTCGAGACGCTGTTCGGCCTGGCCGAGAAGGGCGTCGGCGAGCTGTTCGCGCTGCAGAAGGCGGCGGTGGGGTAGGCGATCGGGGACACGTACCAAAGGTACACGTCCCCTCACGCCCCGGCGTAGCCATCCTCGTCGTCCTCGATCTCCATTCCGGGGCCAGGTTCGAAGACGACGATGTCGCCGGGCTGGCACTGCAGCTCGCGGCAGAGGGCGTCGAGGGTCGAGAAGCGCAGGGCGCGGGCCTTGCCGGTCTTGAGGATCGACAGGTTGGCGATGGTCACGCCGACGCGGTCGGCGAGCTCGGTCAGCGACATGCGTCGCTCCTGCAGCATGCGGTCGAGTGTGCAGCGAATGGCCACGGTACGCCTGCGCCCCCTAGATCGTCAGTTCGGCTTCGTTGCGCAGGCGGGCGCCTTCGCGGAACACCTCGGCCAGGACGAGAATCACCAGCACGGCGAACCAGGTGGTCAGGTTCAGCGAGCCGTCGATGCTCCTGATGCGGTCCGGCGTCATCATCGCCAGCACGACCGAGAGGAGGTAGCGCCCGATCTCGAGCCCGCCGAGGATCACCCCGACCAGCCGCAGCCGGCGCACGTTCTCGGGATGAAACGGGTCGCCGGCGGTCAGGGTCACGAAAATGCGCCGCAGGATGCCGACGATGGCCAACACCCCGCCCATGTAGGCGGCGACGGCGATCAGGGCGGAGGCGAGGAAGGGGCCGCGCTCCACGATCGCGGCGACCCGGCCGCTCAGCGGCAGCCAGCCGGCCAGCAGGCCGGGGTTGAAGCTGAACAGCAGGGCCACCAGCGCGAACAGCGCCGCGGCGCCGATCAGCACCCACAGCGCATAGTAGACCACGTCGAGAATGATCTTCAGGAAGCTCGAAACCGAGCCTGGCCCCAAGGCGCGCATGGCGCAGTCCCCCGTACTATCGATTCCGGTCCCCCACGCCGGCCCGATCCCGGGCCGGCGTGGTCTTGCTGTCAGACCGTGACGGTCGCGGTGATCGGTGTCCACCCGCGGCTGTCATGGTCCGGGCCGGATCCCGCCGGCCGCTTCTGGCCCGGGCTCGCCTCGCCGAACGGATGCGGAGCGCATCGGTTGGGAGAGGCGAGCCGCGGAGCGGCCGGCGAGGATGCCCTGATCGGGGCCCTCATCAAAGGGCGCCGATCAGATCGAGTGGGTGACGAACAGAACCGCCGCCATGGGCAGGGCGGCCAGCAGAGCGGCGTTGACCAGGGTCATCGCGATCTTGTCGACCAGGTTCGTCATTTTTTGCGCGGACATGAGTCCCTCCTTGATGTTGCAGTGCAATATGAATGTGGACCCCTCCACATTCAGCGGACCGAACTCGCGTCCCGTCCGCATCCCCAAACTAGGGATTTGCCGTTCTTCGATCAAGAAAATTATCGATAAACGATATTAAACTTGCGTAACATCATTACGCGGCGGTAATGCGGTGCAGCATAAACCGGGGCGGTCTTGCGCCGGCGGCGGTTCGGGGCGAGGAAGGCCGGCGCGAAAGGACATTCCCATGCCGCTGATCCTCCAGCCCGGAACCACCCTGATCGCCGCGACCCACAATCCGGGCAAGGCCCGCGAGCTGGTCGCCCTGCTCGATGGCCGGTTCGAGGTGATCGCCGCCGGCAGCCTCGGCCTGCCCGAGCCCGACGAGACCGAGTCGACCTTCACCGGCAACGCCCTGCTCAAGGCGCGCCACGCGGCCCAGCTGAGCGGCCGCATCGCCATCGCCGACGACTCGGGCCTGTCGGTGGCGGCGCTGGACGGCTCGCCGGGCATCTTCTCCGCCCGCTGGGCCGGCCCGACAAGGGACTTCGCCGCCGCGATGGGCAAGGTCGAGGAGCGGCTGATCGAGACCGGCTCCGGCGACCGCTCGGCCTGGTTCACCAGCGCCCTGGCCGTGGCCTGGCCCGACGGTCCGGCCGTGGTGGTCGAGGGCCGGGTCGACGGACAGCTGGTGTTTCCCGGTCGGGGTGATCGCGGCTTCGGCTACGACCCGATCTTCGTGCCCGACGGTTACAGCCACACCTTCGGCGAAATGGACCCGGCGCAGAAGGACGCGCTCAGCCACCGCGCCCGGGCGTTCGACAAGCTCAAGGCCGCCCTGTTTTGACCGCGCCCGGGCCCCTAGGGGTCTATGTCCATTGGCCCTACTGCGCGCGGATCTGCCCCTACTGCGACTTCAACGTCGTGCGCGACCGCAAACAGGCCGAGCAGGCCGATCTGGCCGCGGCCATCGTCGCCGACCTGACGGCCCAGCGCGCATTGACGGGTCCCCGGGGGCTTGTCTCGGTGTTCCTCGGCGGCGGCACGCCCTCGCTGATGGATCCGGCCTGGGCGGCCGCGATCGTCGCCGCGGCCCGGCGCCTGTGGGACGCCGAACCCGATCTCGAGGTCAGCCTGGAGGCCAATCCGACCGACGCGGAGGCCGGCCGGTTCGCGGCCTTCGCCGAGGCGGGGGTCAATCGCCTGTCGCTGGGCCTGCAGTCATTCGACGACGCGGCCCTGACCTTCCTCGGCCGCAACCACGGCAGCGCCGAAGCACTGCGGGCGGCGGCGTTGGCGGCGCGGGCCTTTCCACGCCTGTCGGTGGACATGATCTACGCCCTGCCCGGTCAGACGGTGGGCGCCTGGACCGACCAGCTGGCCCGGGCCATCGACCTCGGCGCGGAGCACATCTCGCCCTACCAGCTGACCATCGAGGCGGGCACGGCCTTCGACCGGGCCGTCGGGCGCGGGCGGTTCAGGCCCGCCGACGACGAGGCCGGGGCGGTGCTCTACGACACGACCCAGACCGTGCTCGAGGCGGCCGGGTTCGACGCCTATGAGGTCAGCAACCACGCCCGGGGCGAGGCCGCCCGGTCGCGGCACAACCTGGTCTACTGGCGCGGCCGGGACTATGTCGGCGTCGGCCCCGGCGCCCATGGCCGGCTGACGCTGCACGGGGCGCGGACGGCGACCGAGGCGGCCGCGAAGGTCGGCGACTATATCGGCAACGTGCGGGAGACGGGCCTGGGCTTCCGCGAACCGGAGGCGCTGTCGCCGGTCCAGGCGGCGGAGGAGCGGCTGCTGATGGGGTTGCGGACGTATGAGGGGGTCGGGTTTGACGAGCTGGCGGCGCTGGGGCTGTCGGCGGCGCATCCGGCCGCGGCGGGGCTGGTAGACCAGGGTTTGCTGGAGGCTGACCCCGGTTGTCTGCGCGCTACGCCGGCCGGCCGGGTCGTGCTGGACGGGGTGACGCGCAACCTCATCCTCAACGCAGGCCACGGGTAGCCCACCTACCACTGTCATCCCGGCCGCAGCGCAGCGGCGAGCCGGGACCCAGATTCGGCTTCACACACTGTGGGCGAGATTCAATCTGGGTCCCGGATCGCCCCCCGGCCTACGCCGGGGGCCGTCCGGGATGACAGTGCAGGGTGGCAGGGGCGCTACCCCATCGTCGGGATGACGAAGCTCGAATCCGCCACATCACCCTCGGGCCAGCGGGCGGTGACGGTCTTGACCTTGGTCCAGAACTTCAGCCCTTCCATGCCGTGCTGGTTGGTGTCGCCGAAGGCGCTGCGCTTCCAGCCGCCGAAGGTGTGGTAGGCGACCGGCACCGGGATCGGCACATTGATGCCGACCATGCCGACCTGGACCCGGCTGGCGAACTCGCGGGCGGCGCGGCCGCTGCGGGTGAAGATGGCCACGCCGTTGCCGTACTGGTGCCTGCTCGGCAGCTCGACGGCCTCCTCGAAGGTCTCGGCGCGGACCATCTGCAGCACCGGGCCGAAGATCTCCTCGTGATAGGTCTTCATGCCGGGCTTCACCCCGTCGAAGAAGCTCGGGCCGATGAAGAAGCCCTTCTCGTAGCCCTGCAGCTTGAAGTCGCGGCCGTCGACGACCAGCTCGGCCCCCTCGTCCTTGCCGATCTGGATGTAGTCGGCGATCTTCTGCCGGTGGGCGGCCGAGACCACCGGGCCGTACTGGGCGTCGGCGTCGTTGGACAGGCCGACCTTGAGCGTGTCGATCTCGGCGACCATCCGCTCGCGCAGTTCGTCGGCGATCTTCTTGCCGACCGGAACCACGACGGGCAGGGCCATGCAGCGCTCGCCGGCCGAGCCGAAGGCCGCGCCCGACAGGTCCCTGACCACCTGGTCGAGGTCGGCGTCGGGCAGGACGATGCCGTGGTTCTTGGCCCCGCCCA
>DAORNX010000058.1:0-9393 GCA_035441225.1 Caulobacter sp. | reverse complement strand
GCTTCGGCACGGACCGTGCGCGGGGGCGTGGGTCGAATCGCGGGTGCTAGGTGTCCCGCGTCAGCGAGAACCTTCTTCGAAATTGCTGGGGGGTAAGCCCCGTCTCGGCCTTGAACGCCCGATTGAACGGACCAATCGAGCCAAACCCGCAATCGTAGGCGATTGTGAGAATGGGAAGGTGATCGTAGGCGGAGTCCGCGAGGCGCTGTTTGGCTTCCTCGACACGGAAATGATTGGCCATCTGGTTGAAGTTGCGGAAGCCCAGGGGGCCGGTGACGCACTGCGTGATCCTGTATTCCGGCTCGCCCAGGCGGCGGGCCACGTCCGCGACCTTCAGGCTCTGCCGGCTGTGGAGAGCCTCGTGCACCATGAGAGTGCGAACGGACCCGGCCAGGCCGCTCTCAACGGCCGGTCTGTCGCGCCGCCGGTCGGGGCGAGGCGCCGACAGCGGATGGCGATGGCGGTACCAGATCGCGTACGCCATCCCCAGCAGGGCGCAGGCCGCACAGACAGACTTGATCGTCATCTTCCAATGGGCCGTCGCCGCGCCCGCGGGGGCGCCATCGACCCAGATGACGGCAATAGCCAGCAACGCCACGTAGCCGGCCGAAAAGGCCATGCGAAAGCGTCGCTCGCCCCGATCCATGCGCGGGGTCAACCCCCTCAAGGGTTCAATGGCCGCCAGCAGGAGAAGTGTGGAACTGACCAGATCGCCCAGGTTCGCCACCATACGCGGCAAAGACTCGGCGCCGCCGCCAGCGAGGCGCAGGACGGCCCCCGACGCTACCAGGAACAGCACCAGCAACAGGGGCGACGACTCGCGCGGGGCCCTGGCGGATCGAAAGAGCGCGCGGACCAGAAGCCAAGACCAGCCGCACGTCGCGTCGCCCGCGATGGCGATGATGTCCGAGATCAGCCCGAGGCGATGTCCGACGATCTGGGTGAAGCAGAACGCGCCCACCGCGCCCGCGAACAGCCCGCCATACAGATGGACGTCGTCCGGACGACCGCCGAAACGGGGTGTCGAGATCAAGCCTTCAGCGCTCATCAAACGCCAGTTCCTCTGACCAGACCCCTCACAGGCCCACTCCCAAATCCCTAGCCGATTTCCAAATCGGCGAGATCGCCGCCCCGAGATCCCGCACACCCTGGCCATCGACAACACGCCAGGAGCAAAGCGACGTGACGACCTTAGAACCTCCACGCCCTTCGGTCACGGCTTCGCCGGGCGGGCCCCTTCTGCGACGGGCCGGCCTCGCCTGGTTCCTGGTCGCGGCGGCGGGCCAGGGCGCCTTCATCTGGATGATCACCGCCCACTATGGCCGCAAGACCATGGGCGGCGATCTGGCCGGCTGGAACGACAAGCCCATCATCAAGGGTTACGTCTCCGGAGATCACCCGGGCAATCTGATGTTCGCCATCCACGTGCTGCTTGCGGCGGTGGTGACGCTGGGAGGGCTTTTGCAACTCCTTCCGGCGATCCGCCGGAGGGCGCCGGCGTTGCACCGCTGGAATGGCCGACTGTTCTTCGTCATCGCCTACGTGATGGCCCTGGGCGGGCTGTGGCTGACATGGGCGCGCCAAACATATCTTTCGCTCGTCTCGGCGGTGTCCGTGTCCCTGAATGGCGTGCTCATCCTGGTTTTCGCGGCGCTCGCGTGGCGGTTGGCCGCCGGGCGGAAGGTCGAGGCGCACCGGCGCTGGGCCATGCGCGCCTTCCTTGTCGTCAACGGCGTCTGGTTCCTGCGGGTGGGGATCATGGCCTGGGTGCTGGTGTCGGGCGGAGGCCCGGGCATGAACCGCACGCTGTCGGGCCCGGCAGATATCCTGCTTCAATTCGGATCCTACCTGATCCCGCTGGCCGTGCTTGAGGTCTATCTCCGCGCGCAGCGGAGTACGAGGTCCGTCGTCAAACGCCGCGCCGCGATCCTTGTGATCGCCATGACCCTCGTCACGGCCGGCGGTGTGATCGGCGCCATCGCCTTCATGTGGGGCCCCTACATGATGTGACGGGGGGCCGCCGCCCCCTGCTCCATCCCGCCCCGCAAAGCAAAAGGCCCCGGATCGCTCCGGGGCCTTTCATGTTCGGTTTCGCGGTCGCGAAGGACTATTCCTCGCCGCCGAAATCCTGGACCGGACCGGAGTCCTTTCCCTTTTCGGCCGGGTCGCGGTCGACCAGCTCGATCACCGCCATCGGGGCGTTGTCGCCGTGGCGGAAGCCGGCCTTGAGCACGCGGATGTAGCCGCCGTTGCGGGCCTTGTAGCGCGGGCCGAGCACGGCGAAGAGCTTGCCGACCTGCTCGATGTCGCGCACCTGGCTGATCGCCTGGCGACGGGCGTGCAGGTCGCCGCGCTTGCCCAGCGTGATCAGCTTCTCGACGATCGGACGCAGTTCCTTGGCCTTGGGCAGGGTGGTGACGATCTGCTCGTGCTTGATCAGGCTCGCCGACATGTTGGCGAACATCGCCGTGCGGTGAGCGGTCGTACGACCCAGTTTACGGTGTGCCTTACCGTGACGCATTGTGGTCTCTCCTGGGCCTCAGCCCGCAGTGTTGTCACCCATCCCAGCCTGTTTCCCGCCTGGGTCAGAACGAAGCGCCGGGGCCCTCCACCGCTGTTGCGGCTTCGTCGGGCCCCGAACCGGCCTGGGGGCCGGTCCGGGAGATAGCGCGGATAAGCGAACTAGATCTGGTCTTCGAACTTCTTGGCCAGGTCTTCGATGTTTTCCGGCGGCCAGTTGGGCACGTCCATGCCGAGATGCAGGTTCATGCCCGCGAGCACTTCCTTGATCTCGTTCAGCGACTTGCGGCCGAAGTTCGGGGTGCGGAGCATCTCCGCCTCGGTCTTCTGGATCAGGTCGCCGATGTAGACGATGTTGTCGTTCTTCAGGCAGTTGGCCGAACGGACCGACAGTTCCAGCTCGTCGACCTTCTTCAGCAGCGCCGGGTTGAACGGCAGCTCGGGCTTCGCCTCGCCGTCGGACTTGGCCTTGGGCTCCTCGAAGGTGATGAAGATCTGCAGCTGGTCCTGCAGGATGCGGGCGGCGTAGGCCACCGCGTCCACCGGACCCACGGCGCCGTTGGTTTCGACTTCCAGCACCAGCTTGTCATAGTCGAGCGACTGGCCCTGACGGGTCGGCTCGACGCGGTAGGCGACGCGCTTGACCGGCGAATAGAGGGCGTCGACGGCGATCAGGCCGATCGGGGCGTCTTCCGGACGGTTCTGTTCCGACGGGACGTAGCCCTTGCCGTTGTTGACCGTGAACTCCATGCGCACGTTGGCGCCGTCGTCCAGGGTGCAGAGCACGTGATCGGGGTTGAGGATCTCGATGTCCGACGGGACTTCGATCTGGCCGGCCGTCACAACGCCGGGGCCGGTCGCCCGCAGGGTCATGCGCTTGGGGCCTTCGGAGTGCATCCGCAGCGCCAGCTGCTTGATGTTGAGGACGATGTCGACGACGTCCTCGCGCACGCCTTCCAGCGAGGAGAACTCGTGAACCACGCCGTCGATCTGGACGGCGGTCACGGCCGCGCCTTGCAGGGAGGAGAGCAGAACGCGACGCAGCGCGTTGCCGAGCGTCACACCGAAGCCGCGCTCGAGAGGTTCAGCGACGATGCGCGCCTTGCGGCTGGCGTCGGCGCCGGTCTCGATCATCGGCTTTTCGGGGCGAATGAGCTCGTTCCAGTTTCTTTCGATCACGGGCGGATGTCCTTGGAACGCGGGTTCGCCGGCCGCGAAACGCACGGCCGGCGAAGGGAGGGTCAGCTATGTAAAACTCAGACTCGCCGACGCTTGGGCGGCCGGCAGCCGTTATGCGGAATCGGGGTCACGTCGCGGATGGTGGTGATCGTCATGCCGGCGGCCTGCAGCGCGCGCAGGGCCGATTCACGACCCGAACCGGGGCCGGAAACGTTCACTTCCAGGGTCTTCACACCATGCTCGGCGGCCTTCTTGCCGGCGTCTTCGGCCGCCATCTGGGCGGCGTAGGGGGTCGACTTGCGCGAGCCCTTGAAGCCCATCGCGCCGGCGCTGGACCACGAGATCGTGTTGCCCTGGGCGTCGGTGATGGTGATCATGGTGTTGTTGAACGAGGCGTTCACGTGCGCCACGCCCGAGGTGATGTTCTTGCGTTCGCGCTTTTTGACGCGAGCCGGTTCCTTGGCCATCGAGGCTCTCTCTTACTTCTTCTTGCCGGCGATCGGCTTGGCCGGACCCTTGCGGGTGCGGGCGTTCGTGTGGGTGCGCTGGCCGCGGACCGGCAGGCCCTTGCGGTGACGCAGGCCGCGGTAGCAGGCCAGGTCCATCAGTCGCTTGATGTTGACCGAGGTCTCGCGACGCAGGTCACCCTCGACGGTGAAGTCCTTGTCGATGGCTTCCCGGATGTGCAGCACTTCCTGGTCGGTCAGCTGGTTCACCCGGCGCGATTCCTCGATGCCAACCCTGGCGACGATGTCCTGCGCGGACTTCTGGCCGATGCCGTGAATGTACTGCAGCGCGATCACCACGCGCTTGTTCGTCGGAATGTTGACGCCTGCGATACGAGCCAAGCCTAAATCTCTCTGTCTTATCGCGCCCCTCTGGACGCACGCGCAAAACGAGACGCCACTAGCGCACCGGCCCTCAGCTTGCACTTCGAGCCGACGCGGGAGTCGCGCCTTTCGCGGAAGGGCACCGTTATAGGGATCGATGCGCGTCCGTCAATGCCGGAAAAGGTTGATTTTCAACCTATCCGGCGCCGTTTCAGACCGTCGTCAGCGCCGCGCCGATGGCCGCGGAAACCGCGTCCATCGAACCCATGCCGTCAACGGCCTTCAGTTTTCCCTGCCCCTCGTAATAGGGCAGCAGCGGAGCCGTCTGGGCGTTGTAGGCCGCCAGGCGGGTCTTGAAGGTTTCCGGATTGTCGTCCGGACGCCCCTGTTGTTCGAATCGGCCGGTGACCCGCTCCAGCAGCACCGGATCATCGACCAGGAGGCGCAGGACCACGTCGATCTTCTGCCCGCGGCCGGCGAGCATCCGGTCGAGCGCCTCGGCCTGGGCCACCGTGCGCGGGAAGCCGTCGAAGATGGCGCCGCCGGCGGCTTCGGCCTCCGGCAGGCGCTCCTCGATCAGGGCGATGACGATCTCGTCCGAGACCAGGTCGCCCCGCGCCAGCACGCCCTTCACGCGCTCGCCGAGTTCCGAGCCCGAGGCGATGGCCGCCCGCAGCATGTCGCCCGTCGAGAGCTGGACCATGCCCCGTTCATCGACAAGCCGCTTGGCCTGGGTGCCCTTGCCGCACCCCGGCGGGCCGAACAGGATCAGATTCATCCGTAGTCTCCCCTGCCCCGATCTTGCGTCGGAGCGCCTCCCCGAACCGACGGCCTACTTCCGACCACCCCTCAGCTTCGACTTCTTGATCAGGCCCTCGTACTGGTGGGCCAGCAGGTGCGACTGGATCTGCGCCACCGTGTCCATGGTCACCGAGACCACGATCAGGATGGAGGTGCCGCCCAGGGCCCGCGTCTGCTGCGGGCTGCCCATGAAGCTGATCAGGAACTCCGGCAGCAGACAGACCGCCGCGATGTAGGCCGCGCCGATCACCGTCAGCCGGGTCAGCACGAAATCCAGATACTCGGCCGTGCGCTTGCCCGGGCGAATCCCCGGCAGGAAGCCGCCGTACTTGCGCAGGTTCTCGGCCGTGTCCTCGGGATTGAACACCACCGAGGTGTAGAAGAAGCAGAAGAAGACGATCAGGCCGCCGTAGAACAGCATGAACAGCGGCTGGCCGTGCTGCAGCTGGCCCACCACCGGCGGCAGCCACTGCAGCCAGCCCGGCAGATTGGCCGTCGCGACAAAGCCCATCACCGTGGCCGGCAGCAGCAGCAGCGACGAGGCGAAGATCGGCGGAATCACACCCGAGGTGTTGATCTTCAGCGGCAGGAACGAGCTCTCGCCGCCGACCATGCGGTTGCCGCGCTGCTGCTTGGGATACTGGATCAGCAGGCGGCGCTGCGAGCGTTCCATGAACACGATGGCCAGGATCACCCCGACTGCCAGGGCCATGAGCATGAACACCGCCCAGCCCTGGATCGCACCGACCTGGACCTGCTCGAGAAGCTGCCAGACGCTGCGCGGCAGCACCGCGACGATGCCGGCGAAGATGATCAGGCTGATGCCGTTGCCGACGCCGCGGCTGGTGATCTGTTCGCCCAGCCACATCAGGAACAGGGTGCCGCCCGTCAGGGTGACGATGGTCGAAACCGTGAAGAACAGCGGCGCGATGTTGGGGTCGACCACGCCCTGGCTGTTCTGCAGGCCGAAGGCGATGCCGGCCGACTGGAACAGGGCCAGCACCACGGTCAGGTAGCGGGTGTACTGGTTGAGGGTCTTGCGGCCCGCCTCCCCGCCTTCCTTGCGCAGCTTTTCCCACGGCGGATAGACCGTGCCGAGCAGCTGCACGATGATCGAGGCCGAGATGTAGGGCATCACGTTCAGGGCGAAGATGGCCATCCGCTGGACGGCGCCGCCGGAGAACATGTTGAACATGCCCAGCACGCCTTCGCTCTGGCGCGTGAAGGCCTGGGCGAACGCGACCGGATCGATGCCCGGGATCGGGATGTAGGTCCCCAGGCGATAGACCACCATCGCGATCAGGGTGAACATGATGCGCTTGTGCAGCTCCGTCGCCTTCTGGAAGGCGCCGAAGTTGAGGTTTGCGGCTAGCTGCTCGGCGGCCGAAGCCATGTAGGTCCCCGCGACTCTTTAAGGAGCGTCACAAATAGGGACGGCGCCCGGTGTTGTCACCCGGCGCCGCCCGTCTGTGTCAGGCTTCCGCTTCGACCTTGGCCGGGCGGGTGAGGGTCAGCTTGCCGCCGGCCTTTTCCACCGCCGCCTGCGCGGCGGCGGAGGCGTGATAGACGGTGATCTCGATCTTCGAGCTCAGCTCGCCCTTGCCCAGCAGCTTGACCCCGTCCTTCTTGCGGCGGATCACGCCGGCCGCCAGCAGCACGTCGGCGTCGATGGCCTTGCTGGCGTCGAGCTTGCCGGCGGCGATCGCCTGCTCGATGCGCCAGAAGTTCACTTCCGCGAAGTCCTTGGCGTTGGGGTTGTTGAAGCCGCGCTTGGGCATGCGCATGTGCAGCGGCATCTGGCCGCCTTCGAAGCCGGCGATCGCGACGCCGGTGCGGGACTTCTGGCCCTTGACGCCGCGACCGGCGGTCTTGCCCTTGCCCGAACCCGGGCCGCGGCCGACGCGCATGCGGTTCCTGGTGGAGCCTTCGCGCGGGGCGAGTTCGTTGAGTTTCGTCATTTCTGGCGCCTCTCCCTGGAGATCTGTCGCCCGGACCCGGTCCGGACTCGGCTGATTTTCATGTCTCCCTCCCCTTTACGGGAGGGTGGTCCCGAAGGGACCGGGTGGGGAGGTGAAACACGCCCCCACCCTGGCCGGCAAGCCGGCCTTCCCGCCCCGCGAGGGGGCGGGAAAAGTCTAGTCGACCACTTCGACCATGTGGGCGACCTTGGCGATCATCCCGCGGATCGACGGGGTGTCCTCCAGGGTGCGCGTGCGGCCGATCTTGTTCAGGCCGAGGCCCGCGAGCGTGGCGCGCTGGTCGCCCTTGCGGCGCAGGGGACTGGCCGTCTGGCGGACGGTGACGGTTTTCTTCTCAGCCATGATCTAGCCCTCGATCGCGTCCGGCGCGGAGGCGCCGTCGGCCCGGCGGCCCAGGACATCGCTGACCTTCTTGCCGCGCTTGGCGGCGATCTGGCGGGGCGAGGACTGGGCCTTGAGCGCCTCGAACGTGGCGCGGACCATGTTGTAGGGGTTGGACGAGCCGGTCGACTTGCCCACGACGTCCTGGACGCCGAGGGTTTCGAGCACCGCACGCATCGGACCGCCGGCGATCACGCCGGTGCCCGGAGGCGCCGCGCGGACCATCACCTTGCCCGCGCCCCAGCGGCCGTTGCCGTCGTGGTGCAGGGTGCGGCTCTCGCGCAGCGGCACGCGGATCATCGTCTTCTTGGCTTCCTCGGTCGCCTTGCGGATGGCCTCGGGCACTTCGCGCGCCTTGCCATGTCCGTAGCCGACCCGGCCCTTCTGGTCACCGACCACCATCAGGGCGGCGAAGCTGAAGCGACGGCCACCCTTCACGGTCGCGGCGACGCGGTTGATGTGCACCAGCTTCTCGACGATGTCGCTGTCGGCGCGATCGTCGGTCGGGGCGTTGCGGTCACGGCGGTCCCGGCGTTCGCCGCCACCACCACCGCTGCGGGGTTCACGAGCCATCTGCTGGGTTCCCTTAGAAGTTCAGACCGGCTTCACGCGCGGCATCCGCCAGCGCCTTGATCCGGCCGTGATAGATGAAACCGCCGCGATCGAAGACGACGTCCTTGACGCCCTTTTCGATCGCCCGTTCGGCGACGAGCTTGCCGACCCGGGCGGCGGCGTCCTTGTCCGCGCCCTTGGCGCCCTTGCCGCCTTCCAGCGACGAGGCGGCGGCCAGGGTCACGCCGTTCTCATCATCGATGATCTGGGCGTAGATGTTCTTGCTCGAACGGAAGACCGACAGGCGCGGACGACCATTCGACAGCGCCCGGAGGCGGGTGCGCGTACGCTGGGCGCGGCGCGCATGGGATTCGCGAGGAGAGAGCGCCATGACTACTTCTTCTTGCCTTCCTTGCGGCGGACCGTCTCGCCGGCATACCGGACGCCCTTGCCCTTGTAGGGCTCCGGCGGACGGATGCGACGGATCTTGGCCGCGGTTTCACCGACCAGCTGCTTGTCGATGCCGGCGATCTTGACTTCGGTCTGCTTGGGCACGGCGAAGGTGATGCCCGCCGGCGCCGGAATGTCCACGTCGTGGCTGAAGCCGAGGGCCAGCGAGAGGTCCGAGCCCTTGAGCGCCGCGCGATAACCCACGCCCACCAGTTCGAGGGTTTCCTCGAAGCCCTGGGTGACCCCGTGGACCATGTTGGCCACCAGGGTGCGCGACAGGCCCCACATCGCCTTGGCGCGGGTGGTGTCGTTGCGCGGGACGAGCGTCAGCTCGCCGCCGTCCTGCCGGAGTTCGATCTCTTCGACGATGGTCCAGGCGAGCTGCCCCTTGGGGCCCTTCACCGTGACCGTCTGGCCGTCGAGCGTGACGGTAACCCCGGCGGGCACCGGAACGGTCTTCTTTCCAATGCGGCTCATATCAGTAGACCCTGCAGAGCACTTCGCCGCCGACATTGGCGTCGCGGGCGGCTGTGTCGGACATGACGCCCTTGGGCGTCGACAGGATCGAGATGCCCAGGCCGTTCTTGATCGGCTTGAGATCCTTGATCGAGGAGTAGACCCGGCGGCCAGGCTTGGACACGCGGGCGATCTCGACGATCACGGGCTCGTTGTCGAAGTACTTGAGCTCGATCTCGAATTCG